>NZ_DATIND010000024.1 GCF_035474595.1 Longimicrobium sp. | reverse complement strand
CTCAGCGAACGTGCGGCACCGGCTATAGATCCTTCGGCCTGCAAATACCTGTGCAGATTCAGCTTGCACTGTGGCCGGCCTCAGGATGACGTCTCCCTAGTCTTGAGCGGAAATGCACAGGTAATCTCCAGATACGGTATGAGGCCGCGCACCGGCGGCTGAAGCCGCAGCAACAACGACGGGAAGCCTCGCAAACTGCGCGAGGCTGATCCGCTTATTCCGCGGCATCGGCGCTCACGGCGACCTTCTTTCATCCACTCAGGACGATGTCGGCGGGGCGACGTGTTTTTCCGCTGAATCCCCCCGCCCGCCTACGGGATGACGGGGTTGCGGTCGCGCTCCTCCAGGTCGCCCCAGTTGAGCTTGCGGCGGAGGGTGGAGAAGAAGGTCTGGCCGGCGAAGCGCACCAGCCGCACCGGGTCGGGCGCGCGGCAGACGAAGATGCTGGCGCCGGGCTGCAGCCGCTCGTGCTCCTGCCCGTCGATGGTCAGCACCAGCTCTTCGGTGGGCGACAGCACCTCGACGGTGACCAGCGCCTCGGCGGGGAGGACGAGCGGGCGCACCCCGAGCGTGTGCGGGCAGATGGGCGTGGCCACGATGCAGTGCACCGACGGGGAGACGATGGGCCCGCCGGCGGAAAGCGAGTACGCGGTCGATCCGGTCGGTGTGGAGAGGATGATGCCGTCGGCCGAGTAGGTGCCCACCTCCTCGCCGCTGGCGCGCACGGCCAGGCGGATCACCCGCGCGGCGCCGCCCTTGTGCAGCACGGCGTCGTTCAGCGCCAGGTACCCCCCGCCGTCGGTGCCGTCCGGGAGCGAGAAGGTCACCGACAGCGCCATCCGCTCGTCGAGCGAGAACTCGCCCGCGAACCACATCCCCAGCGCGCGCTCCATCTCCTCGGGCGCGGCGGAGGTGAGGAAGCCCAGGTGCCCCAGGTTGATCCCCAGCACGGGGATGCGCTCGTGCGCCACGATGCGGGCGCCGCGCAGGAGCGTTCCATCGCCCCCCAGCGTCAGCAGCAGGTCCAGCGAGGGAACCACGTCGGGCGTGAGGCACCGGCCGCCGGCCTGCTCCTCGAGCAGCTGGTCCTCGAAATACAGCTCGGCCCCCTCCCGCCGGGCGAGCGCGACCAGGCGGGCGAGGGCCTCGACGAACTGGGCGTAGCGGGGATGCCCCACCACGCCGATGCGGCGCGGCGCGCTCAAGCGGTCTCGAGCAGCGTCCGCAGCGGGCGCCCCAGCACGGCGCGCGCGCGGGCGGCGATCCCGTCGGCGTTCAGCCCCAGGTCGGCCAGCAGCTCGGCCCGCTCGCCGTGCTCCACGAAGCCGTCGGGAAGGCCCAGGCTGTCGCCGTGGACGCCCGGCCAGCGCCCGTTCACGTACGCGCGGACGAAGGTGCCGAAGCCGTTCACCACCGTGCCTTCCTCCACCGTCAGCAGGTGCTGGTGGTGCGGGAAGAGGCGCTCCAGCGTGGCCTCGTCCAGCGGCTTCACGAAGCGGCAGTTGACCACGGTCGCGGAGACGCCTTCGCGCTGCAGCTGCTCGGCGGCGGCCAGCGCGGGGAGCACCATCGTTCCCACCGCCAGGATGGCGACGTCCTTCCCCTGCCGCAGCGTTTCCCACGTGCCGTGCTCCGCCGGCGCGATCTCGCGCACCGGCTTCGGCAGCGCGGGCACGGCGTCGCGGGGGATGCGGATGCAGAAGGGGCCCGCCTTCCACTCGATGGCCAGCCGCATGAGCGCGATCAGCTCGTCGGCGTCCTTGGGGGCGGTGATGGTCATCCCCGGCACGGCCAGCATGTAGGCGATGTCGAGGCCGCCATGGTGCGTCTGCCCGTCGTCGCCCGCGATCCCCGCGCGGTCCATGACGAAGGTGACGGGAAGGTCCTGGAGCGCCACGTCGTGGACGATGGAGTCGTACGCGCGCTGCAGGAAGGTGGAGTAGATGGCGACCACCGGCTTCAGTCCCTGCGTGGCCAGCCCCGCCGCGAAGGTCACCGCGTGCGCCTCGGCGATGCCGACGTCGAAGAAGCGCGCGGGGTGCGCCTTCTCGAAGATGTCGGTGCTGGTCCCCGTGGCCATGGCGGCGGTGATGGCGACCACGTCGGAGTGCTCGGCCGCCAGCTCGGTGAGCGCCTGCCCGAAGACGTTCTGCCAGCGCGGGAGGCCGGCGGCGGCGGGCTTCAGCGGCGCGCCGGTCTCGCGGTCGAACATGGCCGCGGCGTGCCACTTCACCTGGTCGGCCTCGGCCGGGGCGAAGCCCTTTCCCTTGGTGGTGAGGACGTGGACGAGCCGCGGCCCCTTCATCTTCTTCACCTGCTCGAAGGTCTCGGTCAGGCGCTTCACGTCGTGCCCGTCCACCGGGCCCACGTAGCGGAAGCCGAGCTCCTCGAACAGCATCCCGGCCACGAACATCCCCTTCAGCGCGTCGTCCCAGCGCACCGCGAAGTGCTCCACCATCTCCCCGATGGTGCCCAGCCGGGGCGCGGCGTGGATGACCTTCTTCACCTCTTCGCGGATGCGGTTGTACAGCGGGTTGGTGCGCACGTCGGTCAGGCGGTTGTGCACGCCCAGGTACTTGTGCAGCGCGCCCACGTTGGGGCTGATCGACATCCCGTTGTCGTTCAGGACGACGATCAGGTCGCGGTCGGTATGGCCGGCGTTGTTCAGCGCCTCGTACGCCAGCCCGCAGGTCATGCTCCCGTCGCCGATGATGGCCACGACCTCGAAGTCCTCGCCCTTGATGTCGCGCGCGGCGGCGATGCCGGTGGCGGCGGAGATGGAGGTGGCGGCGTGCCCGGCGCCGAAGACGTCGTACTCGCTCTCGTCGCGGCGCAGGAAGCCCGACAGGCCGTGGCGCTTGCGGATCGACGGCATCCGCTCGTTGCGCCCGGTGAGGATCTTGTGCGGATATGCCTGGTGGCCCACGTCCCACACCAGCTGGTCGCGCGGGGTGTCGAACACGCGGTGCAGCGCCACCGCCAGCTCCACGGTGCCCAGGTTGGAGCCGAAGTGCGCGCCCTTGTGGGCGGACACCACGTCGATCACCCGGTCGCGCACCTCGGCGCAGAGCTCGGGGAGCGCCGCGTCGCCGAGCGCGCGGACGTCGGCGGGAGAGTGGATCTTGTCGAGGATCGACACGTGGGAAGCCCTTCCCTTCCAAGTCGCGTGTGGCGGGCGCGCAAACATTGGACGCGCCGGCAGGGTGGAATCTACGTTCACACCGCCCGTTCATCAAATCTCGCGCGCCACGGGGGAAGTGAGCGCGGCTCAAGGGGTTCCGGCGCGAACTCCATCCCCCAATACGGAACGGCGCGCCCGGAGATTCCGGTGCGCGCCGTTCGGCATCCGTCCAGCCCTGGCGATCCTGTTTTCACACGGAGGCACGGAGGACCAGAGACACGAGGCTGCGTCTCTTCCGCGGTTCCTCCGCCGACGAGGAAACGACAATGGGGATCAATACCCCCGCTTGAGAAGAGCGGTGGCGTTGAAGGCGCGGTACGCCAGGCCGAGCGAGAGGACGCCCAGGATCAGCGCGCGCGGGCTCCCGCCGCCGCCGAAGCCGCTCGCCATCCCCGCCAGCGCGGCGATGCGCAGGCCCATCAGCAGCACCGCCAGGCCCAGCATCACCCCGCCCGCGACCGGGCTCTTCGACATGCGCAGCCAGAGCGCGACGCAGAAGATCAGCGCCGCGTCGAAGTAGAAGGCGGGGTCGAAGAAGAGCCCCTGCAGCGCGTTCAGGCCGGCGATGAGGAAGAAGATGCCGGTGCAGGTGTCGATGGCCTCGTTGGCCTCCTCGGCGTCGTCGACGGAGCCGAAGAAGCGCTCCATCCCGCGCTTGGGCGGGCGGCTGAGCACCGCGGCGCCGCGGGCCGCCTGCGTCATGGCGCTGTACGCGGTGATCGGCACGCGGAAGTTCTCGTGCGCGCCGTCGGGGAGCGCCACCCACTGCAGCACGGGGTTCATGATGCCGCAGTGCGGGCAGGAGCGCGCGACCAGCTTCGTCTGCTGGCCGCAGTCACGGCAGGGACGGGTATCCATGGGCGGGATGGATGGGATTAAAGTTGGGATAGGGGACTGCCGAGGCGGGAACAACTGGCGCGTAAACTAGCCGCGATCCGGATGCGGCACAAGAGTTTGGGACGAGTCGACCTCCCGTGCCGTTCTCCGTTTCCTCCGTGTGCCGGAAAGCGAGATGAATCACACGGAGGAAACGGAGGGAACGGAAAAAAGCGGTTCAGGGAGATGCGAGCGAGCGCAGGATCTCCTTCGCGGCGCGCTCGCCGGTGTGGATGGCACCGTCGACGGTGCCGTTCCAGCCGTCCTCCGCCGTAGCCTCGCCCGCGAAGAAGAGGGTGTCCTCCACCGGCTCGGCGAGCGCCTGCTGCGCCAGGAGCGCGCCGGCGGGAACGTACGAGTACGCGCCGCGGGCGAACGGGTCCGCGTGCCAGTCGTGCCGCCGCCAGTCGGCCACGCTCTCCTGCACGCGGGCGACGGGGAGGCGGAGGAGAGCCGCCAGGTCGTCCAGCGCGCGGGCCGCGGGATCGCCGCCGCGGGCCAGGAGCCGCCGCGCCGCGCCGCCGCCCGCCCACGCCGTCAGCACCGGCGCCTCGACGGGGGACGGGGTCCACCATCCGGGAATATCTCCCGACGCCATCAGGAACTTGTGCTCGCGCGTCCCCGCCTCGTCTCCCCGCCACTCCAGCGCATCGTCCCAGACCGGCTCGCGGAAGCGGAAGGTCACCTTCACCACAATCCCCATCGCCAGCTTCGACACGATCTCCCGCTTCCCGTCCAGCGCGGGGGAGAAGCGGACCGCGCCGCCGCTCCCCTCGGGCGCCTGCAGCACGCCGAGCGGGAGGGTGACGAGGACGCGCCGCGCGCGCACCGGCTCCAGCGCGGCGCCGAAGCGGGTGCGGCAGCGCACCTCGGCCTGGCCGCGCCGCCAGTCGACGGCGCTGACGATGGCGCCGAGGCGGACGTCGCACCGCCCCCCCAGCCGCGCCGCAAGGCCACGGACGGCGAGGCCGAAGCCGCCCAGCGGGTGGTGGCGCACCGGGCCGCCGCCGCCGCCGGAGCCCTGCATCGTCCTGGCCAGCCACTGCACGCCCACGCGGTCCAGCTCGGCCGCGTGGAAGCCCTCGACGTAGCGCTGCACCAGCGAGCGCGCCTGCTCGTCCTCGTCCGCGCAGCACTCCGCCAGCCACTGGGCGAACGGCTGGTCGCGCTCGGGCGGCGGGTCCAGCCGGCCGAGGATGCGTGCGATGGAATCATCCAGGTCCAGGCAGGTGGCGATGCCATCCGCTACGTCCCACGCGCCGCCGGTGCTGCGGTACGCCGCGCCGCCCATCGTGCGGATCGCGTCGAACGCGGGGCCGGGGACGTCCACGAACTCGGCGCCGAGCTCGATGGGGAGCGGGTACGCGGGGTCGTACAGCGTGTGGATGCGCCCGCCCAGCCGTCCCCGCGCCTCCAGCAGCACCACGTCGGCCCCGCCGTCGGCCAGGTCGCGCGCCGCCGCCAGCCCCGCCACCCCGCCGCCGATCACCACCACGTCCCGCACGCCGCCGTCGGCCATCATCCTCTCCCCATCCCCTTGTGGTCCGCTGTTCGTCGCGAGTGATGTTGGCGCGGGCGCGGGCGGCGCGCCAGCGGGCGGCAAAAGGTGGGCAGGCATCTCCTGGCACCCGGATTGGAAATCCGGTGCAACAACGGCACAAAGTCCGCTTCGCGGACTGCCGGATGCCGTCAACCCCAAGATCAGCTTCCGGGCAATCGCAGGCTGGCAAGACCTTCCCAGCGTCGAAGCCCGGGCGCGCCGGGATGCGGGCGAGCAGTCCGCGGAGCGGACTTTGTGCGGTTGTTGCCGGCGAATTCCATTCGCCGGGCGAGCTCCGCGGGCCGATCGCCACACAACGCCGAAGCGCCGTCTCCCTTCGAGGAGACGGCGCAAAAAAGACGAGAGGACCGGTGCCCACCCACCGGCCCTCTCGCCTGGTGCCGCGCGGCCGAACCGTCGCGGCTGTAGTTCCGGGTGCAAGGAACCGGGGCCCACCCCCCAGCCCTCGCACCCGCCGCGCGGCTTGCGCCAACGCGGTTCGGGAAAACGGGTGAGGAGAACCGGGGCCCACCCCCCAGCGCCCCCCACCCGCCGCGCGGCTTGCGCCGACGCGGACCTGGTTGCGGGGAACCGGGGCCCACCCCCCGGCCCCCGCTGCACCGTCCCGCTTGCACGGGCGCGGCGCATCTATTTTCGGGTAGTGAGGGGAACCGGGGCCCACCCCCCGGCCCCCTCACCCGAACCGCTTCGGCTTGCGCCTCCGCGGTCTGGAAATCTTTCAAATCCGTCAGGTTCCGGCCTGCGCGGCCGCCGGATGCAGGAGCTCGCGCGCCTGCCGCAGCACCACCGCGCCCACCCGCCCCGACACCGACCCCATGCTGTGCCCCGAGGGAATGGCCACCAGCGTGGCGTTCGCCATCCCCAGCCGTCCGCAGGCCTCGGCGTGGTCCGTCACCCCGTAGACGCACAGGACCGGCACGTCGCGCAGCCGCCGGACTTCGGGAAGGGTGGCGTACTGCCGCCCGCGCACCATCCCCACCCACTCCGTCATGTGGAACTCGAACACCGCGCTGGGGCTGAACCCGATCAGCGTGATCCCGGCGATGCGCGCCCGCAGGTCCACCGGCAGGCGGTTCACCAGCAGCGGGAGCACGTCGGCGCCGAACGAGTAGCCGATCAGCAGGGCCCGGCGTCCGCCCCACGCGGGGAGGTAGTGCCGGAGCACCCGGGCCAGGTCGCCCGCCGCCTCGTCGGGGGTGCGGGGCTTCCGGTAGTAGTCCAGGCTGCTCCACCCGACCACCGGGATCCCGCCGCGCGCCAGGTCGTCCGCGACTCCGCGGTCCAGCGCCGCCCACCCTCCGTCCGCCGTCAGGATCACCGCGATCAGGTCGCCGGAGCGTGGCCCCGCCGCGGGGACCTCTACCAGCGGGAGGCCGGTCACCGGGGCCTGCGCCGCGGCCGGAGCGGCGCTCAGCGCGCCCGCCGCGACCAGCGCGGCTCCGATCCACATCCGGCACCCCGTCGCCCGGCTCATCGTCCGCCCCCGGCTCTCGCCGCTCCGCTCGTCCCGGTCCGCTCCGGCGCTTCTCCCGCGCCGCTTACGGATGCAAAGCTATCCACGGAAGCTGTCAGGGAGATTACACGAAGGGGAGAAAGATTATTGGAGGATTAACCGCGGATCGGACGATCCGGAAACCGTGAAAATGCGAGTGAACTCGCGGCTACAACGGCACGCAGTCCGCCTTCGCGGACTCCATTTCGGCGGTAAACCTGCGCCGGATCGCGCCCGGGGCATCGCGGGATCTCACGCGGAGACGCGGAGACGCGGGGGACTCCGTGCACGCGCTTAGTTCTCTGCGTCTCCGCGTCTCCGCGCGAAAACGAGAGAGCCGGCCCGCGCGCGAATGCGAGGCCGGCTCCGAATCTCCATCGTACTTCCGTACTTCTCGTAACTTTCGTCAGCCGGCCGGCGGAAACACAAGCGTCACCCGCGTCCCCTGCCCGGGGTGCGACTCGACCGAGATGCGGGCCTTGTGCTGGTCCACGATGCGGCGGGCGATGGAGAGGCCGAGCCCCGCGCCCTCGGTGATGCCGCGCGCGCCCTCGCCGCGGTAGAAGCGCTCGAAGACGTGCGGCAGCTCGGCCGGGGCGATGCCGATCCCGGTGTCGGCCACCACCACCGTGGGCGACCCGCCGCGCGAGTGCACGTCCACCGTCACCTCGCCCCCCTCGGCCGTGTACTTCACCGCGTTCTGCATCAGGATCAGCAGCAGCTGGCGCAGCAGCGGCGCGTCGCCCGTCACCCGCGCCTCGTCGAACTCGCCCACGCGCAGCCGCACCCCGCGCGTCTCTGCCAGCACCCCGGCGGCCGAGGCGGCGTCGCTCACCAGGTCGTCCAGGTACACCGGCTCCTCGGCCACCGGCCGCACGCCGGACTCCACGCGCGCCAGGATCAGCAGGTCCTCCACGATGCGCCCCAGCACCTCGGCCTCGCGCCCCACTTCCTCCAGCGCGCGGCGGTAGTCGCCGGGCGGGCGCTCGCGCTGCGCCGCCACCTCGGCGCGCGCGCGCAGCACGGAGACGGGGGTGCGCAGCTCGTGCGCGGCGTCGGCGATGAAGCGGCGCATGTGCTCGTACGTCTGCTCCACAGGGCGCACCGAGAGCTCGGCCAGGTAGTGCCCCATGAGCGCCACCAGCACCAGCGCCGCGAAGGCGCCGGTGACGAAGGTCTCGATCAGGCGCAGCGACTGCGCCTCGATCTGCCCCAGGTCGGCCACGGCCACGGCCACGTACGGCCGGCGGTTGGCCAGCGCGAAGCGCAGCGCGTGCACCCGCCACTGGCCGCCCTCGCTTTCGTAGCCGCGGTCCGCGGCGCCGCGCCGGAGCGCCTCCATGGCCGCGTCGCGCACCTCGCGGTCCACGGTGTCGGGCGTCACCACGCGGCCGGCGGCGTCCAGCAGGTACAGCTCGCTCCCGGGCACCTCCATCTCCTCCACCGCGTCCAGCGCCGCCTCGTCCGAGGGAATGCCGTCGCTCTCGCCGATCTGCGCGGCGCGCACGACCTCGTTGGTGGCGGCGTGCAGGGTGCGGGTGAGCTGCGCCTCGACCTCGCGGCTCGTGACCCAGTACATCCCCCCGCCCACCACCACCAGGATGGCGGCGAAGCTGAGCGCGTACCACGCCGTCAGGCGGTGGCGCAGGCGCCGGAGCGGCGCGCGCATGTGGTTCACGTGCCGAAGCGGTAGCCCGCGCCGCGCAGGGTGTGGATCAGCTTGGGCTCGAACTCGTCGTCGATCTTGCGGCGCAGCCGGCGCACGAGCACCTCGAGCACGTTGGTGAACGGGTCGTGGTTGTCGTCCCACACCGCCGCGGTGATGGCGGCGCGGTCCACCACCACGCCCTCGTGGCGGAGGAAGAACTCCAGCAGCTCGAACTCCTTGGCCGTGAGCTGCAGCGTGCGCCCCGCGCGGCGGACGTCGCGGGTGCGCAGGTCCACCTCCAGGTCGGCCACGCTGCGCCGCTCGGGCGCCAGCTGCGGCGGACGCCGGGCCAGCGCCTGCACCCGCGCCAGCAATTCCTTGAAGGCGAAGGGCTTGGTGAGATAGTCGTCGGCGCCGGACTCCAGTCCGTACACCCGGTCGTCCACGGCGTCGCGGGCGGTCAGCATCAGCACCGGGGTGGAGATGGCGTTGGAGCGGATGCGCTTGCACAGGTCGAAGCCGCTGCCGCCGGGAAGGCCCACGTCCAGGATGATGACGGCGTAGGTGCCCAGCGCGGCCTTTTCGCGCCCCTCGTGAAAGGTGCGCGCCGTCACCACGTCGATGCGGTTCTCGCGGAACCCCGCCTCCAGGATCGCCAGGAGCGCGGGATCGTCCTCGACCACCAGGATTCGCATGCCGGAAAGATGGAGAAGTTTCGGGCCGACGTGCACTCTCTGCGGCGGAAAGATCGGTTTGCGGAGGAGATTGGGAAAGCGGGGGGATTCACCATCGGGAAAAAGATGCGGAGATGCGATTCTCCGTTTCCCTGCCCATCTGCGTGAAACAGGTCTTTCGGGGGGATACGGCGGAAGACGAAGCGCCTCCCCCGGAGAACGGGGGAGGCGCCTCGACTTTTCGCCGGACCGGCGAATCAGTACTGGATCTTGTGCTTGTCGACGTTGTTGCCGATCACCGCGCCGGCCACGCCGCCCAGCACGCCGCCCACGATGGCGCCGCGCACCCGGTGGCGCCCGCCGCCCGCGACCGCGCCGATCACCGCGCCGCCGGCGGCGCCGATGGCGGCGTCACGACGGGTGTGCTTCACGGTGCGCGTCTGCGGCTGGCGGTAGACCGGCCCCGCGTACGAGCCGCTGCTGCTTCCCGAGCTGCTGCTGCGCCGCGTGGAGCGGTGGCGCGGGGTCGAGGACGACCGGTGCGTGGTGCTCGAGGTGGCCGGCTTCTCGGCCACGCTGGCCAGCGCCTGCGGCGCGGCCGCGGGCTGCGGGATGGGCGCCTGGTTCAGCTCCACCGCGGTGGCCGCCTGGGGCTGCGCCGGCTGCACCATCATGCTGTCCAGCCAGCTCAGGTGCTGCTGGGTCTCGGCCGGCTTCGCGTCACGACCGCAGGCCGCTGCGCCCACCAGGGTGGACATCATCACTGCAACTTTAAGGACACGCATCGGTCTGCTCCTCCTGTGGGATCCCGGGGCGGATCGGTTCGCGCGGCCTGCTTTGCCGCCTGTCGTGCGGACTTTTGCCGGTCCGCCGCGTCTCCACGCCCTTGTCTGCTCACGAGACTATCTAGCACGGTCGGTGCCACACCGCGCCCGTATTCTTAAGTGCAGATAATATAACACCTTAGGCAGATTCGCGCACCTGCCTGATACTCCGGAATGTCGCAGTTTCGCGAAAATCGTGGAGCAGATGGCATTTTCAGGTGACAACGGGCGTCGCCATGCGCGTACATCGAAAGAATCGAACAGAATCGACGGACGATGCTCTCGATCTCTACACTCCGGCCGCCGATTCGCCCGCGATCAGCTCGGGCGCCCGGTCGCGGCGCCCGGAGCGCGCCATCCATCCCACGAACACCCACGCGGCGGCGGCGAGATAGGCCAGCGTGCCGGGGATCCACATCACCAGCCCCGCCATCTCCTGGTCCTCCAGCGGCGACAGGCCCCAGGCGGCGGTGGTGGCCAGGTGCGAAGCGTACCACGGCGCGGTGCTGAAGGTGAGCAGGGCGCCCAGCGCGCCGCCCTCCATCGTCAGCGCGAAGAGCGCGAGCATGGCCAGACCGGGGACGCGGCGGAGCGAGCCGCGCGGATGCAGCGCCGCCCACCAGAAGAGCAGCGCCGTGCCCAGGAAGCTGGTGTGCTCCAGCGCGTGCACCCACGGGTTCGCCACGGCCGCGTCGTACGCGCCGGGGAGGTGCCACGCCCAGAGCGCGACCGAGTGCAGCGCCACCGCCGGCCACGGCCGCGCCAACCACGCGACTGCCGCCCGGAGCCCGGTGCGCGCGTGCCACCACCGCGCGACGACGCGACGCCGCGGCAGTCCCCACGCCATGGCCGCCTGGGGCGCGCCCAGCACCAGCAGCGGCGGCGCGACGGCGATCAGCAACAGGTGCTGGACCATGTGCACCCAGAACAGCGACTCCGCCACGCGGTCCACCGGCGACACCATCGCCACGGCGAGCACCAGCATCCCCGCCGCGAACGAGGCCGCCTGCGCGGGGCGGATGCCGCGCCCGCGCCCGGCCCGCCGCCACACCGCCTCCAGGCCGCGGGTGTAGAGCCACGCCGTCAGGAACAGGGGGATGACGACGCCCGGCGCGAGCGCCCAGCTGCGCCACAGGTCGTGCGGCGCGGGCGGCGCCCCCGTGTGCGCCCACAGCGGCGCGGGCACGAGCGCGGCGGTGCCGGCGAGCGCCGCGGCGTGCCATCCTGAACGGATCGATCGGGTAGAAGATTCGGCGCGGGACAAGGCAAATCGCCGGTTCGTCGGGTTCGCGGAGACGCCGCCGATCGACGCACGAAGCCGGCCAGCACCGGTACATCGCGGAGAGCGGCATCGTCCCGATCCGCGCAGGCCGCCCCAATCGCTGGCCGTCCTGCCGTCCCCTGTCCCCTCATACCGAATTCGGGGATCGATCGTGCAATCCGGCAGCGCACGTGCGACCTCGCTTATGGATCTTTCGGCCTGCGATCGCTCGTGTGGAGGCAACGACCGTGTGGGCGGCCTCAGGATGACGTCTTTCTGTGCGTTTGTAATACACGGGTGATTGCAAGATCCGGTATCATACGTTTCCTCCCCAATTCCATCACCCGGCACTACTGTTGTTGCCGGGTTCCCTGCCCGCTGATCGCACACATCGCCGCATCTTCCCGCCATCGCGCGGACGTGATTCGTCCCATCTCCCGGAATGGAGCCGCACCCATGAATCCGCGATCCGCCCTTACCCTCGCGGCGGCGATGACGCTCGCGTGCGCGTCCGCCGCCCGCGCGCAGATGCACGCGCACGTCGTGAACGTCGGGCAGGGCCAGTCGGTGCTGCTGGAGATGGCGCACGACGCCGTGCTGATCGACGCCGGCGGCGATCCGGGGACGGTGGTGCGGCGGCACCTGGTGGCCTATCTCGACACCTTCTTCGTCCGCCGGCCGGACCTGAACCGCACGCTGTCCGCCGTCATCGTCACCCATCCCCACATCGACCACACGCGCTTCCTGATGGACGTGATGCGCGGCTACACCGTGCGCGAGCTGGTGGACGGCGGGCGCAGCCGCAGCGCGAGCGGGTATCCGCAGGTGCGGCAGGCGCGGACGTGGGCGGCGGCGCACGACGTGATCTACAACAAGGTGCCGGACGCACGGATCGGCGCGGGCGGCTACCAGCCGCTGATGCTGCGGGCGATCAGGACGGGCTCGGGGGTGGACGTGCGCTTCCTGAACGGCTCCACGCGGTGCGAGAACGAGAACAACAACTCGCTGGCCGTGCTGGTGCGCTACCGGGCCTTCTCCATGCTCGTCCCCGGCGACGCGGAAACCGACGACGCCACGTGCACCTCGGCCATCGACCGGATGATGACGCGTTTCGGCACTTCGCTGCTGAACGTGGACGCGTACGTGGCCGACCACCACGGCTCGCCCAACGGCGAGACGGACGCGTACCTGGCCGCGCTCTCGCCGCGCATCTCCGTGATCTCCGCGGGCGACAGCGTGGACGCGCCGCCGCTGTTCAACGCGATGGCGTACGGGCACCCGCGCGAGCAGGCGGTGGCCGCCATCGAGCGCGCCACGCTCGACGCGCGCACCCCGCCGGCCACGGCCTACACGATGGATTCCGTCCGCGCGATCCGCCGCAGCCGCGCCGTCGCGAAGGCCGTCTACTGCACCTGCTGGGACGGCGACCTGGTGATCGACGTCGACTCCACCGGAACCGTGCTCGCCGTCCGGACCTCGCGCGCGAAGCCGTAGATCACGCTGCCTCAAGGCAGGACGGCCGAGGGAGCGGAGATGCGCGTTCTCCGCTCCCTCGGCCGCTCTGCGTGAGCCCCGCGGTTGCGGCGCCCGTCGGCGCGGCGGAGATTGCGGGCGTCCCGTCTCACCTGATCTCCAGACGCAGCCGATTTCAATGCGTTTCACCCGTTCGGGCGCCGTGGCGCGGCTGCCGGGGCTGCTCCGCGCCGTGCGCGTCGCCGAGCTGCTGTTCTTCCCCATCGCCTGCTTCTTCCTGCTCGGCCTTCCCGTCCCCCGGCTGGACCGGTGGGGCGAGGTGCTGTCGTACCTCATCATCGCCGCGGAGGCGTTCGCGGCGGTGGCGGTGTACATCGGGCTGGGCCGGCGGAGGCGGTGGGCGCTGGTGCTGGGGATCGTCCTCGCCGCGTGGGTGCTGACCGGGCTCGCGCGCTTCGGGCGCATCGCCGCGGTCGCGTTCGAGCCGGGGAACGGCGCGCTGATCATCTCGCTGGTGCTGCTGGCGTGGACCTTCCTGGCGCAGCTCGTGGTCCTCTCCTGCTCCCTCGCCTTCATCGCCCGCCGCGGCGAGCTGGAGTGACGAGCGCTTGCGCCGGGCCACGAATCTTCCGAAACTCCATCCGTTCCCCGACGCACCGACGCACGACATCGTCCCCGCGCGGCCGCCGGCCGTTGCGGCGACGCAGGTGCCGATCTTCCGCGCCCCACACCGCGCCCGCTGATGACGCGCTTCAGCCCTCCGATCCTCGCCCTCGCCGCCCTGCTGGGCGCGCGCGGCCTTCACGCACAGGCGCCCGCGGCCGCGCCGCGCGACACCGCCGCGAGCGCATTCCTGCAGCGGCTGGCGGCGGACGCGCGTGCATCCGCGGGTGCGGGAGCGAAGGGGCTGGTGGTGTTCGCGGCGGAGCCGGCGGCGGGGCGCGCGGAGCTGAAGCTGGCGCACGCCACGGTCGCGGACAGCACGCTGGCGCCGGTGCTCCAGCGCGCGAAGGCGGGGATGGGCGCGCTGGCGGCCGCGCAGCCGGTGGTGCTGCACTTCCGGCTGGACGCGGCGGCGGATGCGGGCGCGGCACAGAGCCGGCCCACCATCCAGAACCCGGTGGAGGTGCGGCGGCGCGTGCTGCGCTTCGTGAGCGACCACTTCACCGCGCTCTTCGAGGGGCGGCGCGGGATGCGGGTCGATCTTCAGCTGGTGGTCGCGCGCGAGGGCGACGTGCCGTTCGCGCGCGTGGCCCGCTCCAGCGGCAACGCCACGGTCGACGCCGCGGCGCTGGAGATCGCGCGGACGATGCGCTTCAACCCCGCGCAGGCCGCCGGCCAGCCGGTGGACGCGCTGATGACCTTCCCCCTCCACTTCGTCGTCGGCGAGGCGTAGGGCCGATCTTCAGCCGCCGGTGGGAGGGCTGGGCGTGGATCGAAGGGCGATTGAAATCGCGGCAACAACGGCCCGAAGTCCGCCTTCGCGGACTCCCAGCCTCGGCATCTCCGCTCGATTCCGCCTCCGCTGGCGCCGCAAGCTCGGCCGGCGCGATCGTTCAGCCCGACAGCCAGTCCAGGATCGCGTCGCTGACCGCGTGGCCGCTCGCCGCGTCGAAGGCGGCGAACATGGGGCCCGAGTTCACCTCCAGGAAGCGCAGCTCGCCCGTCTCCGCGTCCGCCTTGAAGTCCGCGGCGCCGTAGTCCATCTCCAGCGCGTCCATCAACCGCCCCAGCCCCGCTACCGCCGCCGCGTCCACCTCGCCGATGGGGAGGTGCACGACGCGGCTTTCGTTGTCCACGCGGTAGTCCAGCTCGGTGGATTCCACGCGGAAGGCGACGAAGCGCCGCCGCTCGCCCGCGCCCACGCCGTAGACGCGCACCTCGGGCGGAACCAGCCGCTGCTGCACGAACGCGGGCGCCGCGGACCGCCCCTCGCGCCGCTCCGTCTTCTCCAGCAGGTCCTCCACCATCTGCGCGTAGCCGCCGCCGGGCACCGGCTTGGCGATCATCGGCCCCAGCTCGCCCGCCCGCCGCTCCAGCTCGTCCAGCTCGTTGGTGATGAGCGTGCGGGGGATGGCGAGCCCCACGCGCCGCGCCAGGTCCAGGATGAACGCCTTGTTCGTCTCGCCGCGGTAGCGCCGGTTCAGCATGCGGATGCCGGGGTGCGACAGGAGCCACCCGTGCAGGGTGATGTGCCACGCCTGCGAGCGGAGCTGCGTGGCGGGCCGGTTGTCGGCCAGCACGGAAAACACGTCGTAGCGCAGGAAGACGCCGGAAGGATGGATCTCCCGGCCGTCCAGCTTCAGCCGGTCGCGCTGGAAGTCCCAGGTCACGGCGGGGTTGATGGACTTCCCGACGCGCAGCACCTCGCCATCCATCCCGCGCTCCCGCATGCGCGTGACGATGGATTCCACGTTGAAGTCCGCCTCACCGCCCGCGATCAGCAGCACGCTCCGAATCTCCAGCCAGAAGTGAAAACGAGAGCGGGCGGCCTGGGAGGCCGCCCGCGGCGCCGTGGCTCAGAACGAGCCGAACGGGTTGTCGACGGCGACGCCGACGTCCCGGTCCTGCTCGCACCGGGGAATGGAAACGGCCTCTTCGCCGCACACGGCGGTGGTGGTGGATGTCATGCGTCCTCCTGTGCGTGAGGGCCGGCCGGAAAAGGGCCGGCCGTGTGGACCGCCGGCTCAGAACGAGCCGAACGGGTTGTCCACTGACACCGCGGCGTACGAGTCCTCCTCGCACGCAACGGAGCTGGTGGTCGGGTGCTCCTCGCCGCAGGCGAGCGTCGTGTTCGTGGGCATCGTTCTCTCCTTGATACGGGGATTGCCCCTCGTGCCACTCGTTACACGCAATGAATCATCGTTCCTCCATCTCCCGTCAAGGGGCACGTGAATGGGAGAATTGATTCTCTCCTCTCTTGTTCCCCAGCGCGCGCGAGGCTTCCGATCCCCTTTCCGATCAGCTCCTTCTGCCGCTTCGCATGAAATCTCCGTCCGCGGGGATGTGCCGCGGGGACGCGGAGACGCCGGGAACACACCTCCGCGTCTCCGCGTCTCCGCGTGAGATCCCGGGATGCCGGACTCGCGCTCCGTTGCCGCGTGTGCGATCGGGCGGCTATTCTTCGCGCCCACAATCACCGAACGCGGAGGCGTGATGCAGCGGGTCGAGATCGACGGAGACGGGCTGACGCTGGAGGAGCTGGAGCGCGTGGCGGCCGGCGGCGACGCGGAAGTCGCGCTGGCGGCGGGGGTGGAGGAGCGCATCCTCCGCTCGCGGGCCATCGTGGAGGACGCCATCCATCGCGGCGCGGTGGTGTACGGCGTGACCACCGGCTTCGGGCGGCTGGCGGAGACGGTGATCCCGCTGGACCGCATCGAGGAGCTGCAGATCAACCTCATCCGCTCGCACGCCTGCGGCACCGGCCCCGGCCTTGCGCGCGCCGAGGTGCGTGCCATCACCCTGCTGCGCGCCAACGTCCTCGCCAAGGGCTTCTCCGGCGTCCGCCCGGTGGTCGTCGAGCGGCTGCTGGACCTGCTGAACCGCGGCGTCCACCCCGTCATCCCCGAGCAGGGCTCCGTCGGCGCGTCGGGCGACCTGGCACCGCTCTCCCATCTCGCCCTCGTGCTGGTCGGCGAGGGCGAGGCGGAGATCGGCGGCGAGGTCGTCTCCGGAGCCGAGGCGCTGCGCCGCGCGGGCGTCGAGCCGCTCAGGCTGCAGGCGAAGGAGGGCCTCGCGCTGAACAACGGCACGCAGGTGATGACGGGGATCGGCGCGCTCGCCCTCCTCGGCGCCGAGCGCGCGGTGGAGACGGCGGACGTCGCGGGGGCGATGTCGCTCGAGGCGCTGCGGGGGACGCCGGACGCCTTCCATCCGGCCATCATGCGCGCCCGCCCGCACCCCGGCCAGGCCGCCAGCGCCGAGCGCCTGCGCGCGCTGCTGGCCGACAGCGAGATCCGCGAGAGCCATCGCTACGGCGACCCGCGCGTGCAGGACGCGTACTCCCTGCGGTGCATGCCGCAGGTGCACGGCGCCGCGCGCAACGCCTTCGCCTACGTGCGCCAGGTGCTGGAGACGGAGGCCAACAGCGCCACCGACAACCCGCTCATCTTCCCGGACGAGGACGGCGGGCTGGTGATCAGCGGCGGCAACTTCCACGGCCAGCCGATCGCGCAGGTGCTGGATCTCCTCGCCATCGCCCTGGCGGACCTCGCGTCCATCTCCGAGCGGCGGATCGAGCGGCTGGTGAACCCCGACCTGTCGGGCGACCTGCCGCCCTTCCTGACCGGCGACGCGGGCGTCAGCAGCGGCTTCATGATCGCCCAGATCACCGCCGCGGCGCTGGTGAACGAGTGCAAGGTGCTGGCGACGCCCGCGAGCGTGGACTCCATCCCCACCGGCGCGGGGAAGGAAGACCACGTGAGCATGGGGATGGCGAGCGCGCTGAAGCTGCGGCGCGTGCTGGCGAACGTGCAGACGGTGCTGGGGCTGGAGCTGATGATCGCCGCGCAGGGGCTGGAGCACCGCAAGCCGCTGCGCCCGGGGCGCGGCGTGGAGCGCGCGTACGCCCTCGTCCGCGAGCGCATCCCCCCGCTGGACCGCGATCGCGTGCTGGCGCCCGACATCGAGGCTGCGGCCGAGCTGGTGCGGAGCGGCGTCTTCGCCGGGATCTGGACGGGCGGGTAGGCGGATCGGAATGGAAGTTGCCCCTCCCGGCCGGTCCATGCACAGGCGGGAACGATCACCGGGAGCGAACGATGGACCAGTTCTCTGGCGGCAGCAACGGGCAGGGGTCGGAAGATCCGTCGCAGGCGCGCGAGCACGTGCGCAGCGCGGAGGAGAACCGCGACGCGCTGGAGGCGCAGGCCCGGCGCACCGAGGCCACGGCGCCGGACAGCGTGGACCAGCCGATCCGCGGGCTCGACCCGAGCCAGGGCCAGGGCGGCGAGATGAGCGGCTCGGGCACCGGCGGCGCCTCCGAGGACACCTCCGCCGCGCAGTCGCACGTGGAGAACGCCGAGCGCAACCGCGATGCCCTCGAGGCGCAGAGCCGCCGCGTCGAGAGCACCACGCCGGACGAGGTGCGCGACCGGTAGAAACGGCAGATCTCACGCGGAGACGCGGAGAGACGCGGAGAACTTCGTGCTCGCGTTGAGTTCTCTGCGTCTCCGCGTCTCCGCGTGAGGTCCAAGGAAGACGGCGCATCCATGCGATCGGTGGATGCGCCGCTTTCCTGTGCTTCGACAGATGGAGATCTACAGGATGTACTTCCGCAGGTCCTCGTCCTCCACGATGTCCTTCAGGCGGTTGCGCACGGTGTCGGCGTCGATGCGAATCTCCTTCATCTCCAGCTCGGGGAGGTCGAAGAGGATGTCCTCCAGCAGCGTCGTCAGCACCGTGTGCAGGCGGCGCGCGCCGATGTTCTCCATCCGCTCGTTCACCTGCGCGGCGATGCGGGCAATCTCGTTCACCCCGTCGTCGCTGAACTCAAGCGTGGCTCCCTCGGCCGCCACCAGCGCGCGGTACTGCGTCAGCAGCGCGTTCTTCGGCTCGGTGAGGATGCGCACGAAGTCCGCCTCGGTGAGCGACTTCAGCTCCACGCGGATGGGGAAGCGGCCCTGCAGCTCGGGGATCAGGTCGCTGGGCTTGGCCACGTGGAACGCGCCCGCGGCGATGAACAGGATGTGGTCGGTGCGCACGATCCCGTACTTGGTCTGCACCGTCGAGCCCTCGACCACGGGCAGCAGGTCGCGCTGCACCCCCTCGCGCGACACGTCGGGGCCCGCGCCGCCGTGGTCGCCCGCGATCTTGTCGATCTCGTCGAGGAAGATGATCCCCATCTCCTCCACGCGGTCCAGCGCCTCGTTCACCACCTCGTCCATGTTCACCAGCTTGTCCAGCTCGTCCTGCAGCAGGATGCGCCGGGCCTCGCTCACGGTCACGTTGCGGCGCTTGGACTTCTTGGGCAGCATGTCCTGCAGCATGTCCATCAGGTTGCCGTCCATCCCGTCCATCCCGCCGCCCATCGGGATCATCATGTTCTCGATGGGCATGCTCTGCGTGACCTCGACCTCCACCTCGCGGTCTTCCAGCTTCCCGTCCTGCAGCAGCTGGCGGAACTTCTCGCGCGTCCGCTCCCGCCGCTCGCGCACCTCGGCGTCCTCGCGGCGCTCCACGGAGCCCTGCGGACCGGCCACGAACACGCGCGGCGTCCCGTCGGCGTCCTTCGGCGGGGCGGGCGCCTGCGGCGGTCCCTGCTTCTCGCCCTCCACCGGGGGGATGAGAAGGTCCAGCAGCCGCTCCTCCACGCGCTGCTCGGCCACCTCCTGCACCTCGTCCTCGCGGTCGGTGCGCACCATGTTCACGGCGGCATCGACGAGATCGCGGACCATCGACTCCACGTCGCGGCCCACGTAGCCCACCTCGGTGAACTTGCTGGCCTCCACCTTCACGAACGGCGCGCCGGCCAGGCGGGCCAGGCGGCGGGCGATCTCGGTCTTCCCCACGCCGGTGGGGCCGATCATGATGATGTTGTTGGGGACGATCTCGTCGCGCAGCTCGTCGTCCACCCGCTGGCGGCGCCAGCGGTTGCGCAGCGCGATGGCCACGGCCTTCTTGGCCTCGCGCTGCCCCACGATGTACTTGTCCAGCTCGGCCACGATGCCGCGGGGCGTCAGCTCGTCCAGCCAGGGCTGCGGCTCGCCGTCCTCGGTCTTGCCGCCATCCCTGCGCGCGGGCTTCGGGGGGTCCTGCCGGATCTCGGTGTCGTTCGTCGCCATTCTATTCCTGTCTCAGGGGAGCGGGGGGATGGAGATGAAACCCGCTCACTCCAGCTCCAGCACGGTGATGTTGGTGTTCGTGTAGATGCAGATCTCGCCGGCGATCTCCAGCCCGCGGCGCACGATCTCGGGCGCGGTGAGCGAGGAGTGCTCCTTCAGCGCGCGCGCCGCCGCCAGCGCGTACGCGCCCCCCGAGCCGATGGCCACGATGTCGTCGTCCGGCTCGATCACGTCGCCGGTGCCACTGATCATGTAGGTGTGCTGCCGGTCGGCCACCGCCAGCAGCGCCTCCAGGCGGCGCAGGTAGCGGTCGTTGCGCCACTCCTTGGCCAGCTCCACGGCGGCCTTGGAAAGGTTGCCGGGGTAGCGCTCCAGCTTCTCCTCGAACTTCTCGAACAGGGTGAAGGCGTCGGCCACCGAGCCGGCGAACCCGGCCAGGATGCGCCCGTCGCGCAGCTTGCGGACCTTCACCGCGGTGCTCTTGGCCACGATGTCGCCGGTGGTCACCTGCCCGTCGCCGCCCAGCGCGACCTTGCCGTCGCGGCGGACGGCCAGGATGGTGGTGGCGTGCCACGTCTGAATGCTCATCTATCTCCCGTAACCGGTCTCGTCCGATCCCAATCCCGCTCGCGTCCCAGGCGAAGAAGACGCGAGCGATGGATATCCCAAAATGCGAGTAAACTCGCGGCTACAACCGCACGCAGTCCGCCTTCGCGGACTTCATTCCCGCGCATTCCGCCGCGACGCCGCGGTCCCGAAACGATTTACCCCAGCGCTCCGGCTGGGGCAAGCTCGCTCCCTGCTCTGTACACCGCAAGCGCGCATCCGATTTACGCGCCGGATTCCTCGCGGTTTCGCCCGTTGCCTCGGGCGCGCACCGCCGCCGCGCCCCACGCCAGCGCGAGTCCGCGAAGGCGGACTGTGTGCCGTTGTAGCCGCGGCTTCAGCCGCATTTTCCCCCCACAAACATCGGGAGATGCCGATCAGTTTCGTACTTCCGTACTTCCGTACTTTCGTACTTCTGTTCATGCCCTCGGGTGCGCCTGCCGGTACACCTGCTTCAGCCGCTCCTTGGACGTGTGCGTGTAGATCTGCGTGGTCGAAAGGCTGGCGTGGCCGAGCAGCTCCTTCACCGCCATCAGGTCCGCGCCGCCGTCCAGCAGGTGCGTGGCGAAGGTGTGGCGGAGCGAGTGCGTGGACAGCCCGTGCTCGTCGCCCACCTGCTTCAGGAACGCCTTCACGATGTTCTGGATCGCGCGCACCGTCAGCCGCTTTCCCGTCTGGCCGACGAAGATCGCCCGCCGGTCTCCCCGAGTGGATGCGGCGAGGACCAGCGCGCGCCCCTCGTAGTAGTGCCGCAGCGCGCGCACCGCCAGCCGGCCCACGGGCACGATGCGCTCCTTGCGCCCTTTCCCCCGCACCTTCACCCGCTCGCTCACGACGTCCAGGTCGTCTACGTTCAGCCCCTGCAGCTCGCTCAGCCGCATCCCCGTGGAGTAGAACAGCTCCACGATGGCCAGGTTGCGCATTCCGTGGAAGCCGCCGTCGCCCGCGCGCACCTCGGCGTCGGCGAAGATGGCGTCCATCTGCTCGCGCGTCAGGAAGCCGGGAAGCGTGCGGTCCTTCTTCGGCGTGCGGACGGCCTTCGCCGGGTTCGCGTCCACCCGCTCCTCCACGTGCAGGTAGCGGTAGAACGAGCGGATCGCCGACAGCTTGCGGGCGATGCTGCTCTTCGCGAGCCCGCGGCGGGTGGCGCAGTCACCCATGAAGCTGCGGATGGAGAGGCGGTCGACCCCCGCCCAGGTCCACTCGCCGGAGCCGTAGTAGCGGTCCAGGAAGGCCTCGAACTCGCCCAGGTCGTCCGTGTACGCCCGCACCGTCTGCGGCGAGAGCTGGCGCTCGTGCGCGATCCAGCGCAGGAAGTCGCCGGCCTCGTCGCGCGGCGGCAGCGGCACGGGCGGGCGGGCGGCGTCCGTCATCCCCGCGCGGCGGGCTCGGCCACGCGCAGGTCGTGGGCGTCCATCCACGCGCCGAAGTCGGCGCGGGCGCGCTCCACCAGCCGCTCGCGCTTCTCCTCCTTCTTCATCTTCTTCCCGCCGGTCTCCAGCGGGTCGATCAGCCCGAAGTTGGAGTTCATGGGGGCGAAGTGCGCCGGGTCGCTCTCGCGCAGGTAGCGCATCAGCCCGCCCATCATGGTGGTCGGCGGGGGGATGACGGGGTCGAGCCCGCGGACCACGCGGTCCAGGTTCGCCGCGGCCAGGATGCCGATGGCGGTCGACTCGGTATACCCCTCCACGCCCGTAATCTGCCCGGCGAACATCAGCTCCGGCCGGTCTGGCAGCGAGCCGTGCGCGGTGAGCGCCGCGGGGAAGTTCAGGTACGTGTTGCGGTGGATGGAGCCCCAGCGCAGGAACTCGGCGTTCTCCAGCCCCGGAATCGTGCGGAAGATGCGCTTCTGCTCGGGGATCTTCAGCCGCGTCTGGAAGCCCACCAGGTTCCACATCTGCCCCGCGCGGTCCTCGCGGCGCAGCTGGATGACCGCCCACGCCCGTTTCCCACCCCACTGGGGGACGGGGAGGCCGACGGGCTTCATCGGCCCGAAGCGCAGCGTCTCCGGCCCGCGGTGCGCCATCACCTCGATCGGCAGGCACCCTTCGAAGTAGGGAACGTTCTCCCAGTCGTGCCCGGCGTACTCCTCGCCCGTCCGCAGCGCCTCGATGAAGGCGTCGTACTGCTCCTTCGTCATCGGCGCGTTCAGGTAGTCGTCGCCCTCGCCCTTCCCCCAGCGGCTGGCGGCGAAGAGCTGCTCCTTGTCCAGCGACTCGTCGCTGACCACGGGGGCAATGGCGTCGAAGAAGGCCAGCCCGTGGTCGCTCCCCAGCGCGCGGCGGATGGAGAGCGAGAGCGCGTCGGAGGTCAGCGGGCCGGTGGCCACGATGGCGGGGCCGGACGGGAGATTCTCCACCTCGCCGCGGGCGATGCGGATGCGCGGGTGCGCCTCGATGGCCGCGGTCATCCGCCCGGCGAACTCGATGCGGTCTACGGTGAGCGCCGTGCCGCCGGGGATGCGGCTCTCGCGCGCGCACGCCAGCAGGAGCGAGCCGCCGGCGCCCAGCTCGTCCATCTCCAGCTTCAGCAGGCCGTGCGCGTTGTGCGGGTCCTCGCTCTTGAAGGTGTTGGAGCAGACGATCTCGCCCAGCCGGTCGGTCTGGTGCGCGGGGGTGCCGCGCACCGGCCGCATCTCGTGCAGGGTCACGTCGTGCCCGCGCTCCGCCAGCTGGTACGCCGCCTCCGAGCCCGAGAGCCCGCCCCCGACGACCGTCACTTCCGCCATGCCTTCAATCTCCCAGTATGGATCGAATTCGCCCCAGCCGAAGACTCAGGCTCGGAATCTGATCCGAGGCTGAACCGGGCACCGGAGGCCCCCACTCAGCCCCGGAAAGGCGAATAAATTCGCTGCAACAAAAGCACAAAGTCCGCCTTCGCGGACTGCGGCGGCGGCCTCGCTCGTCTACCCCACATCGCTGCGGCCGCCAGTTCCGCGCTACCCGGCTGCGGTGCGTGCCCGAGGCCTCGCGCCGCCCTCTCCCCGCGCCTTGGAGCGCTCGCCCTCTCCCGTACCGGGCGAGGGGGCTATCCGGCATTGGTGCGCCCTGCAACCCACCATGACACTCAAGCTTCTGCGTGCCGGTGACGCTGTCCGAGCCCAGCCGGGCGGGCAAGATATCGCCCCGAGCACAGATCTCGCCCAGCTACCTCTCCCGGTACGGGAGAGGTGGACGGCCTAAGCCGGCCGGAGAGGGCGCGGCGCCGCGGAATCGCGCCGAATTTCGTCCCGCAATTCCTACTTCGGAGCCGCCCGCCGCGTCGTCGCCTTCTTCGCGGCGGCCTTCTTTGCGCTCGCCGCCGTCTTCGACTTCGGCTTGGCGGTTGAGGGCTTCTTCGCCGCGGACGCCTTCGTAGCCGCCGACTTTGCCGTGCGCGTGGTGGAGCGCGGCGACGATGCCGCGCCGCGCTTCGCCGCCCCGCGCCGGCCCTTCGCGGGCTTGGCGGTCAGCGCGCGCTCGGCCAGGAGCGGCACCGCTGCCTCGAGCGTGAAGTCGTCGGGGGATACACCCTTCGGCAGCGACGCGTTCACGTCGCCGTGCTTCACGTAGGGGCCGTAGCGGCCCTCCCACAGCGTCACCGGCTCGCCGTTCGCCGGGTGCGCGCCCAGCGTGCGCAGCGGCTCGATCGCCTTCCGCTGGCCGCGCCCGCCCTTGGGCTTCGACAGCAGCTCGATCGCGCGCTCGAAGGCCACGGTGTACACGTCATCCGTCTTCTCCAGCGAGCGGAAGTCGTTGCCGTGCACCACGAACGGGCCGAAGCGCCCGATCCCCGCCTTCACCTCCTCGCCGTCGTCCGGGTGCTTGCCAAGGGTGCGCGGGAGCGAGAGCCAGCGCAGTGCCATCTCCAGCGTCACCTCCGCGGGGTTCATCCCCTTGGGCAGCGAGGCGCGCTTGGGCTTCTTCTCGTCCTCCGTCGCCTCGCCCAGCTGCACGTACGGGCCGAAGCGCCCCTCCAGCATCAGCACCGGCTTCCCCGTATCGGGATCGATCCCCAGCTTTTCCGGCCCCTCCGTCTTCGCGCGGACCAGGCGCTCCACCTGCTCCTCGGAGAGGTCCGCCGGCGCGATCCCGTCGGGGAGCGACGCGGTCACCGTCCCCTCGCCCTCCTCGCGCTCCACGAACGGCCCGAAGCGCCCGATCCGCACCCGCGCCGGGAGGCCTTCCAGGTGGACGGTACTCGCCTCGCGGGGGTCGATCTCCGCCTGCCCCCGGTTCACCATCTCGCCCAGCCCCTCGGGGCCGGAGAAGAAGTCGCGCAGGTACGGCAGCCACTCCGCCTCGCCCTCCGCGATCTCGTCCAGCTGCTCCTCCATCCGCGCCGTGAAGCGCGTGTCCACCAGGTGCGGGAAGTTCTTCTCCAGCAGCGTGGTGACGGCGAAGGCGGTGAAGGTGGGCACCAGCTGGTTCGACACCCGCTCCACGTAGCCGCGGTCGATGATGGTGCCGATGATGGACGCATACGTGCTCGGGCGGCCGATCCCCTCCGCCTCCAGCATCTTCACCAGCGTGGCCTCGGTGTAGCGCGCCGGCGGCTGGGTCTCGTGCTTCAGCGCCTCCAGCCCGCGCAGCGCCACGCTGTCGCCGCGCGCCAGCGGCGGAAGCGGCTCCTCGCGGTCCTCCAGCGCCGCGTCCGGATCGTCCGATCCCTCCACGTAGGCGCGGAAGAAGCCGGGGAAGTCGATCCGCTTGCCGCTTGCGCGGAATACCGCGTCCGCCGCCTCGATCAGCGCCGTCAGGTGCGTCTGGCGCGCGTCGGCCATCTGGCTGGCCACCGTGCGCTTCCAGATCAGTTCGTACAGCGCCGCCTCCTGCCCGCGCAGCCCCGTCTCCTCGGGCGTGCGCATCTCCGTCCCCGCGGGGCGGATGGCCTCGTGGGCCTCCTGCGCGCCCTTGCTCGTCGTCGTGAACTGGCGGGGCGACGGACTGAGATACTCCTCGCCGTACAGTGCGCGGATGCGGGTGCGCGCCGCCTTCATCGCCTGGTCCGAAAGGTGGACCGAGTCGGTGCGCATATAGGTGATGAACCCCTCCTCGTACAGCCGCTGCGCGATGCGCATGGTGTCGCGCGAGGACAGGCGCAGCTTGCGGTTGGCCTCCTGCTGCAGCGTGGAGGTGGTGAACGGCGGGTAGGGGCGGCGGATGGAGGGCTTCTCCTCCGTCTCCACCACCTTCCACGCCGCGTCCTGCAGCCGCTCGCGCAGCGCCGTGGCCTCCTCCGATCCGAGGAGGACGACACCCTGCGTCTTCAGCCGCCCGGTGTTCTCGTCGAAGTCGCGCCCGGTGGCCACCCGCTTCCCGCCCACCGACTGCAGCATCGCGGAGAAGGGCGCAACGCCCCGCAGCAGCGACGCCTTCAGGTCCCAGTACACGGCCGAGCGGAACGCGCGCCGCTCCCGCTCGCGGACGACCAGCAGGCGGACGGCGACGGACTGCACGCGGCCGGCGGATAGCCCGGTGGCGATCTTCTTCCACAGCAGCGGGCTGACCGTGTAGCCGACGAGACGATCGAGGATGCGCCGCGTCTCCTGCGCGCGCACCAGGTCGTCGTCGATGCGGCGCGGGTGCTCCAGCGCGGCGCGGATAGCCTCGGGGGTGATCTCGTGGAAGACGATCCGCGAGCACGGCACCTTGGGCTTCAGGACCTCCACCAGGTGCCAGCCGATGCTCTCGCCCTCGCGGTCTTCGTCGGTGGCGACCACCAGCTCGTCGGCGTCCTTCAGCAGCTCGCGCAGCTCGCTCACCACCTTGCGCTTCCCGCCGGGGATCACATAGACGGGCTCGAAGTCGTTGTCCACGTTCACGCCCAGGCGCGCCCACTCCTGCCCCTTCAGCGTGGCGGGGATCTCGCTGGCCGACTCGGGAAGGTCGCGCACGTGGCCCATCGACGCGGCCACGCGGTAGCCGGCCGGGAGGAACGAGCGGATGGTCTTGGCTTTCGTGGGGCTTTCCACCACCACCAGCCGGGTCTTCTTCTTGTCCGCCATGAATTGGTGTGCGGGTTTGATCAGGCCGGGCCGCCACGGGCCCGCAATTCAGCTTCGATGATCGCCGCCACCTGGGCGGGCGAGCGTGCTTCGGTCGTCAGGTGCAGCGCGGCGCGGGCGTACAGCGGCGCGCGCTCGTCCAGCAGCCGGCGGGCCGCGGCCAGCGGGTCCGGCCCGGCCAGCAAGGGGCGTTCCCCCGGCCTGGACGCCGCCCGCCGCACCGCCTCTTCCGCGGAGACCTGGAGCCACACGGAAAGCGTCCCCGCCCCCAGCGCCTCCAGGTTCTCCGCGCGGGTGATCCACCCCCCGCCGGGCGACAGCACGATGCCGGAGCGGCGGGCAGTCTCCCGCGTCGCCTCCGCCTCCATCTCCCGGAAGCGGGCCTCGCCGTCCGCGGCGAAGATCTCGGCTACGCGGCGCCCGGCGCGGCGCTCGATCTCGCGGTCCAGGTCCACGTGCGCCCACCCCAGGAGCCGCGCCAGCTCCGCCCCGGTCTCCGTCTTCCCCGCCGCCATGAAGCCCAGCAGCACGACGCGTTCGATGGGGTTCTGCGGATCGGCGGGCATGCGGCGCGAGGCGGGTTTGCTTTGAAACTACAAGGCTCGGGCGTGTTCCGCGCCCGAGGCGCGGACCCGGGCTGCGCGTCCGAGCGCTCGCGCCGCCCTCACCCCGCGCCGGAGGGCGCGACCCTCTCCCGGTACGGGAGAGGTGGACGGCCTAGGCCGGCCGGAGAGGGCGCGATGCCGCGGAGACGCACCGTCTCCACTCCCGCGCGGAGTTCCTCACGCCCCCGCGAACACCCCGCGCTCGCGGATCCGCTCCAGGTAGCCGTCCAGGTTGCGGCGCACCTCGGCCAGCGAGTCGCCGCCGACCTTCTCCAGCAGCGCGTCGGCCAGCACCATCGCCACCATCGCCTCGGCCACCACGCCGGCCGCGGGCACGGCGCAGACGTCGGAGCGCTCGCGCACGGCCTCCGCGCGCTCGCCGGTGCGCAGGTCCACCGTCTCCAGCGGCTGCATCAGCGTGGAGATCGGCTTCATCGCCGCGCGGACGATCACCGGCTGCCCGGTGGTGATCCCGCCCTCCAGCCCGCCCGCGTTGTTCCCCGCGCGGCCGTATCCCCCGCCCCGCTCCAGCGCGTCGTCCAGCCGGATGGCGTCGTGCACGCGCGACCCCGGCCGCATCGCCGCCTCGAAGCCCAGGCCGATCTCCACCCCCTTGATCGCCTGGACCGACATCAGCGCGCCCGCCAGCCGCCCATCGACCTTCCTGTCCCAGCTCACGTGCGAGCCCAGCCCCGCGGGCACCCCGCGCGCCACCACCTCCACCACGCCGCCCAGCGTATCCCCCGCGCGCTTCGCGGCGTCGATCGCGTCGATCATCCGCCCCTCGGCTTCCGCGTCCAGGCAGCGCACGGGAGAGGGATCCGACGCGGCGTTCAGGTCCTCCGGCATCTCGTCCGGCCGCCCGGCCACGATCCCGCCGATGGAGACCACGTGGCTCCCGACCGTGATCCCCGCCTCCGCCAGCAGCCGCTTCGCCAGCGCGCCGGCCGCCACGCGCGCCGCCGTCTCGCGCGCGCTGGCGCGCTCCAGGATGTCGCGCGCGTCGGTGCGGTCGTACTTCAGGCTTCCCACCAGGTCCGCGTGCCCCGGGCGCGGGAGGAAGACGCGGCGCATGGCCTCGTCGTCGCCCTCGTTCTCCACCGGCGCGGCCGACATCGCCGCGGTCCAGTTGGCCCAGTCGCGGTTGCGCACGAGGAGGGTGACGGGCGAGCCCAGCGTTTCGCCGTGCCGCACGCCGGAAAGGATCTCCGCGCGGTCGCTCTCGATGCGCATCCGTCCGCCGCGGCCGTAGCCCCCCTGGCGGCGGCGCAGCTCGCGGTCGATCTCCTCGGCCGAAACCGGCACCCCGGCGGGAAGCCCCTCTACGATCGCGGCCAGCGCGGGCCCGTGGCTCTCGCCGGCGGTGGTGAAGCGGAAGCGGGTCATCATACGCGTGAAAGAAACAGCGGGGGCCCGGCCGACGCCAGACCCCCGCCCGTCAAGGACACCTGCGCCGGAGCTTACGGCACCAGGTCGGCGTTGGTGATGCTGAGCGCCAGCACCCCCCGGGTGGTCAGCGCGTAGATGCGCAGCGCCACCGATCCCGGGTCGCCCGGCGCGCGCGGCGCCACGGCCAGCGCGCCCACCACGGGGTCGCGCGTGTACACGCGCTTCACCCGGAAGAAGTTGAAGTTGTCGATCACGTCCACGTACGGCGCCTTCTCGTCGATCCCGCTCACGAACGAGAGGCGGAAGCTGCCGCCGGGATAGCCGGCGTTGGCCGGGTGCATGGCCACGCCGCCCGTGGGCGAGCCCGCCGCCACCACGCCCTGCAGGCGCAGGCTGGGCCCGAAGTAGTAGGCCTGGCTGCCGCGCGCCACGCCCAGCGAGCCGTCGAAGTTGATCCCCAGCCCGATCACCCGCTCGGCGGCGTTGCTGATCAGGTCCTTTACGTCGCCCACCAGGATCAGCGAGTCGCCGCCGGCGGGCGCGAAGAACATGGGGATGCGGGCGTTGATGCGCGCGCCCTCGCCCACCGCGATGTAGTTGCGGTCGCCGCTGGCCGCCACGAAGGTGGTGTCGCTGAAGCCCACCTCGGTGATGTTGGCCCCCACGTCCACGCGCGTGTCGTACTTCCCGCCCGCCGCGTTGGGCGGAAGGTTGCGCAGCACCAGCAGCGAGTCGGCCACGTCGCTGGGGCGGCCCTCGATGCAGGGCGGGCTGGTGGTGTCGCCGAAGCGCTTGCGCGGGCACACCAGCAGCGTCTTGGCCGCGGTGAAGAAGGCCGAGTCGGCGTTCACCACGATGGCGCGCCCCGGCGTGTGGCGGTCCACGTAGCCGGTGAAGATCTCCGAGCGCAGCTTGCGCGCGTCGTAGATGCGCACGGTGCCGTTGGTGTCGGCCAGCGTGGGCTTGGTGCTGTACACCAGCAGCCCGTTGCTGGCCTGCGCGATGAACTGCGGGCGGTCGGAGTAGTCGTACAGCACCACCGTGTTCACCGACTGCCCGGGGTCGGGCGAGAACTCCACCGAGAACAGCCGCTCGTTCTCGGTGAAGATGCGCCTCTCCTGCGACTCGGCCAGCACCGCGCCGTTCAGCGGGATCACCGAGATGTTGGTGCCGCCGCTGTTGGCCACGTACAGCGAGTCGCGGAACCGCCCCAGCGCCAGCCCCCAGGGCTCCGACCCCACCCGCACCGGCGCCGAGTAGGTGGTGGAGCCCAGCGGGATGACCTCCACCCGGTTGCGGGTGAAGTTCGACATGTACACGCGGTTGCTGTCGGCCAGCAGGTCGGCCAGCACGTCGCCCTGGTTGGGCGGCGGCACGGTCAGCCCGCGCGCCACGAAGGTCAGGTAGTTCCACCCCGCCACGTTGGCCACCCGCCCGCCCGCGGCCGCCGCCACGCACGGCTGGCTCTGCGGCGTGTTGGGCGACACCGCGGCCCCGCAGTTCCCCGCCGGGTCCACCGCCCACGCGGTCACCGCGAAGCGCAGCGACACCGTGTCCAGCCCGGTCAGCGGCACCCCCGTGAGCAGCACCGCCATCGAGTCGGCCGACGCGCGCACCTTGCGCGTGAACGTGGCCAGCGTGTCCTCGCCCCCGGCGCGCGGCCGGATGGCGAACACCGTGATCCCCAGCGTGTCCACGCGGGTCAGGTCGGTGGCCTGCGCGGTGATGTGCAGCGTGTCGTCGGCCTCCACCCGCCCGGGAACGTCGGCGTTGAAGGTCACCTGCGGCGCCGCCACGTCGGGCTGCGAGGGGCGGATGGTGACCGCCACCGGCGTGCTGGTGGCGTCCTTCCCGCCCGCGGTCGTCGCCACCGCCACCACCGTCTCGGTCCCCTGCACCGCCGTGCCGCCCACGGACGCGGGCACCAGCACCACGAAGGTGTCGTTCACCGCCTGCAGCGCGGGCGAGATCGTGACTGTGGTGTCGAAGGTGAAGGCCCCGGTGCCGCGCACCCGCACCGAGCGGATCAGCTGCGCCGAGTCGACCGCCAGCACGTTCACGGGAATGGTGGTGCCGCCGAAGAACTCGGCCCCCGCCAGCGGCCCCAGGATCTGCACCCGCGGGCCGCCCAGGTTCACCAGCGTGGTGTCGGCCTTCTGGTTCCCCGCCGTGTCGAAGGCGATGACCACCACGCGCACGTTGCTGGCGCGCGACGAGTCGGACACCGGGTCCAGGAAGCGCTTGATCACGGTGTCCTTCACCGCGGTCGAGGTGCCGCCCAGCCGCACCGTCTTGGCCACGTAGCGCGCCACCGAAGTGTCGGTGCCCAGCTCCACGCTCCCGCGCTGCTCGAAGGCGCGGATGACCACCGAGTCCAGCGCCACGTTGTCGGTCACGTGCGCCTGCACGTACAGCTGCTCGCCGACCGCCACGTTCGAGGCGCTGTCGGGCTTCTCGAGCGTTACCGTGGGCGCGGTGGCGTCGGTCTGGCCGGAGCTGCCGCCGCCGTTGTTTCCGCCGCCCGGCGGGGTGCTGAATGCGTTGCTCCCCTCGCAGGCCGCCAGCACCAGGCCGGCGGCCACAAGGGCAATGAAAGGTGCGGCCAGGCGCCGCCGGAATGCACGGGCCAAGAGAAACCTCCGTGGGTGGGAACTGCCGTGCCGGGAGATCAAGGAGTCTCCTCGACGATGTGGGGCGTGACCATGATCAGCAGGTCACGCTTGACCTCCTGGCTGTGGCTCGTGCGGAAGAGCGAGCCCAGGAAGGGAATGTCCATCAGGAAGGGGATGCCGGTGCGCGACTGCGTGACCTCGGTCACCGTCAGCCCGCCGATCACCGCGGTCTCGCCGTCCTTCACCATCACCCGCGTGTCGCCCTGCTGCTGCAGGAACTGCACGCCGATCTCGCCGGCCGCCGGGGCGGCGCTCGAGCGCTCGGCGTGCAGCTGCAGCAGCACGCGGCGGTCGTTGGTCACCTGCGGGGTCACGATCAGGCGGATACCCGTCTCCACCAGCTGCGCGGTGGCCCGCGGCGCCGCGTTGGCCGAGGTGGTCCCCACGTTGGTCGAGCCCAGGTCCACCACGCGGATGGGGGTGCGCTCGCCCACCCAGATCTGCGCCTCGTGGTTGCTGGTGGTGGTCACCACCGGCGCGGCCTGCACGTCCGACAGCTCGGCGCGCTGCAGCGCCTCGATGAAGTTGATCAGCGTGTAGCGGCCCAGCACCAGCGAGGTCAGCACCTGCAGCGCCGGGTCCTGCACGCGGGTGTTGGCGTTGCCCAGCGCGGCGATGGAGCTGCCGCCCAGCGACACCACGTTGTCGTTGGTGGTCGTGGTCGGGTCGGTGGGGTCGGGAACGCTCACCACCTTGTTCAGCGAGTTCCCGCGCGAGTCCTTGATGTCGTAGACGATCCCCAGGTCTTCGGCGTCGGTGCGGTTGATGAACACGATCTTGGCCTGGATGGCCACCTGCGGCGTGCGCACGTCCAGCTGCCCCACCAGCCGCTCGAAGTCCTCCACCACGCTGGGCACGTCGGTGGCGATCAGCGTGTTCGTGCTCTTGTTGATGCTCACCGACCCGCGGTCGCTCTTCAGCGCCTCGAGGGTGCTCTGCATCTCCTCCACCGGCACGTAGTTGATGCGGAAGGTGCGGGTCACCAGCGGCTCCAGCGTCTCGCGCTCGGCCAGCTTGGTGATCTGGTCCACGCGGATGATCCCGCTCTGGGGGTCTTCCTGCGCCGCCAGCCCGTACGCCTGCAGCAGCGAGCGCAGCGCCAGGTCCCACGGCTGGTTGGTGAAGGTCACGTACTCGACGCGGATGCCGCCCACCTCCGAGCCGGGCACGATGGAGCGCCCGGTGAGCTCGGCGAAGGTGGCCAGCACGTCGCGCATGTCGGTGTTCTCGAAGGTCACCGTGATGGGCCGCGCGCGGCTCCGCTGCTGCACCTGCGTGGGCGCTTGACGGCTGGTTCCGGTCGACACCTGCGAGGTGTTGGGGTTCGGCGCCGCCGGGCGCTCCGCGGCGCGCGCGTACTGGCTGGTCCCTGAATTCCACGGCTGGAAGGCCTGCGAGCCGGACTCCAGGGTGATCTTCAGCCCGTCGGCCGAGCGGGTCACCGCGTAGCGGTAGTCGCGCTCCAGGTCGATGACCACGCGCACCACGTCGGGCGCGTGCTGGCTGGTGCGCACCCCCTTCACCCCGCCGCGGTCGATCCCGTCGTAGCGGCCGCCGGACAGCCCGCTGCGGGCGCCCTGGATGTCGACCACCACGCGGGGCGGGCCCTGCAGCGGGAAGTCGGTCCAGCGCACGTCGCCGCCGGCGATCTGCACGGTCAGCTCGGTGCGCCCGTCGCGCCCCTCCAGCCTGAGCGCCGAGACGTCGCCCTCTGCGGGGCGCGGGGCGTTCGCCGCCGCCGCCAGCGCGGGCACCAGGAGCGCGATCGCAAGATTGCGCAGCATCGTTCGGTTCCTTGCGTTCGGGTTCGGCCGCATCACGGGTGACCGGTCGTGGTGTACGTGGGGCTCCGCGGGTTCACGGAGCGCTGCGGGGCCGGCGCCGCCGGCGGGGAAGCCTGCGCGCCGCGGCGCAGCACGCGCGGCGCGGCCGGCTGCGCCGCCGGGGCGATGGTCACGGGGATCTGCTGCGCGGCCGGCGCCTGGTCGGCCGCCACCGCCTGCTGCTGCCGCGCGGTGCGCTGCAGCAGCACGGTCTGCAGGCGGCTGCCGCCGAACTCGTCCACCCGCACGTCCACGCGCTGCGGCCAGATGCGGGTGACCGTCATGGTCCCCAGCCGCTGCCCCTGGTGCAGGCGGTAGCGGCGCGCGCTGTCGCCCTCGGCGAACACCGCCACCGAGCGCCGCGCGTCGGGCGAGTAGATGATGGCGGTGAGCCGCAGGTCCTCCACGCGGAAGCCCAGCTCGGCCGCGGTCAGCAGCGGCTGGAACGGGTCGGGGCGGCCGCCGCGCTGGTAGCGGAACACCTCGCGGCGGTACACGTCGCCCGCGGGAAGCGTGGCCGTCGAGGCCGCGTCGGGCGCGCCCGCGGCGAGCGGCGACGCGGCGGGCGCGGGGGCCGGCGCCTGCGCGGCCAGCGGCGCGGCCAGCGCCAGCACGGCCATCAGGGCGAGGGCGGGATTATTCGGCTTTCGCATCGCGGAGCGGCGCGGAGGGGATCACGTAGGTTTCGATGGAGAAGCGGGCCTCGAGCTTGGGCGGCCCCTCCACCCCGGGGGTGCCGCGCTGCGCGGCGGCGGCCGCCGCGGGGGCGTTGGCCGGAGTGGCCAGCCGCAGGTCCACGGGCGTCACGATGCGCGGCAGCGAGGCCACGCGCGTCAGGAACTCGCCGATGTCGTGGTACTGCCCCAGCACGGCCATGTCGTAGATGCGCTTGGTGTAGTAGCGCTCCTCGGTGGCCGACACCGGCTGGATCAGCGAGATCTCCACCCCGGTGCGCTGCGCCTCGGCGCTGATGGCGTCCAGCAGGTCGGGAAGCTCCTCGCTGCTGGGGATCAGCCCCTCGACCACGGCCAGCTGCCGGCGGAACAGCTCCAGCGCCTCCTCGGGGCTGGTGGCCCCGCGGGTGAGCCCGCGCGCCCGCGAGTTCGCCTGCTGGATCGCCGCCAGCTGCGTTTCCAGCTCGGCGTTCTCGGCCTGGCGCGGCGAGTAGAACTGCATGTAGGCGAAGCCCGTGACCACGGCCAGCAGCAGGGCGCCGTAGATCAGGTTCTTGCGCGTCTTGGGGTCCAGCGGCGGTAGCGCCATCAGTGCACCGGGACGACCGGAACGGTCTCGACGAGGGTGGAGTCGGGCTGCTCCCAGCGGGCCTCGAGGGTGAACTTCAGGTAGGTGCGCCCCTCGGTCACCGTCTGCTCACTGGTGACCAGCGCCACGTCGCGGATGAAGGCGCTGGCCTCGAGGTTCTTCATGAAGCGGGTGAGCGCCTGCGTGGTCGCGGCCGCGCCCTCCACGTTGAAGGCCGGCGGGGGCGGCGGCGGGGCGATGGCCACCTTCCCCGTGTCGCCCGCGGCCTTGTGCGAGGTGTCGCCCGCGGCGGGCGCGGGCGCCGGGGCGGCGCCGGCCGGGCGCGGGGCCGCGGCGGGGCCGGCGGCCGGGGCCTCGGCGGTCACCTTGGTGAGCCAGGTGTACGGCGGCACCGCGCGGCTGATCTCGTCCATCAGGTGCGGCCACACGTAGCGGCGCCCGTCCACGCTGCGGATCACCGCCATCTTCTGCTCGATGGTGTCGCGGCGGCTTTCCAGGCTGCGCATGAGCGTGATGGTGCGCGCCAGCCGCACGCTGTCCTGCCGCTCGCGGTCGATCTGCGCGTTCAGCTCGTCGCGGTGCGTGCCCTGCTTCCAGAAGCCGAAGGCCCCCAGCGCCAGGATGAGCACCGCGGCCCCCGCCAGCGCGGCCACGCGCGGGTCGGCGCCCGCCACGGGAAGCCCCAGGGCGCGTTCGCGCCGGGCGGCCGGGCGGCGCTGGGCGCCGCCGCCGCTGGGGAGAAGGTTGATCTCGATCAAAGGAAGAATCCCCGGGTGTGTGGGACCGGTCGTGGGCGGCGGCCGCTCAGGCCGCGCTCCGCAGCGCCAGCCCGACCGACAGCATCAGCATGGGCGCCAGCTCGTCCACCGGCATTCCCGCGGCGGCGCCGGGGCGCACCCGCAGGCGCTGCAGCGGGGTGGCCACCTCGGTGCGCGCGCGCAGCCGCGCCGCCACCACGTCCACCAGCCCCGGGATGCGGGCGCCGCCGCCGGTCACGTAGGCGCGCTGCAGCCCGCCGCCGGCGTCGCTCACCGCCAGGAAGGCCACCGCGCGCTCGACCCCCACGGCCAGCTCCTCGCACCCCTGCGCCAGCAGCTCGCGGAACTCGCGGGTGCGCTCGCTGCGCCCCTGCAGCACCGCCTCGGCCTCGTCGGCACTCAGGCCGTGCAGGCGGCGCAGCTCCTCGCGCAGACGGCGGCTGCCGAAGGGGATGTCGCGGGTCAGGATCAGCGTGCCGTCCTGCAGCACGTTCACCGTGCTGACCTCGTGGCCCACGTTCACCAGCGCCACGATGCCGGTGAGCGCCTCGGGGTAGTTGTACTCGAAGGCGTTCTGCAGCGCGCAGGCGTCCACGTCCACCACCGCGGGAGAAAGCCCCGCGTCGCGCAGCAGCCCCACGCGCCCCTCCACCAGCTCGCGCTTGGCGGCCACCAGCAGCACGTTCATCTGCAGCCCGTCGTCCAGCGGGTCCAGGATGTGGAAGTCCAGCTGCACGCTTTCCATGTCGTACGGCACGTGCTGCTCGGCCTCCCAGCGGATGACCTCGCGGGCGTCGGCCTCCTTCATCCGGTCCATGGCGATCTTCTTCACCATGACGTCGCGGCCGCCCACGCTGCTGACCAGGCGGCGCGGCTTCAGCTGCGCGGTGTCGAAGAGAAGGCGGAGCGTTTCCACCACGATCTGGGGGTCCATCACCTCGCCTTCCACGATCGCGTCGGGAAGGAGCGGCGTGTGCGACACGTGCACCAGCTCGGGCTCGGGGCCGGAGTGGTCCACCACGGCGACCTTGATCAGGCCGCTGCCGATGTCGAGCCCCACCGTGGTACGGTTGCGGCGTAGGAACGAGACCATTGGACGCGCGAAAGGGTCCGTCGGGCTGCGCCGCAATGGTGCCGCGGCGGGGGGCGGTTAGGCGTGGTCGGTGTGGGGGGATGGCGAGAACATAGCGCGGGGTCGTGCGGGCGTCAAGCACGCCCGCACATGCCGCTTTCTCACCGCACCAGCTCGAACCATGCAAACGTAGGTGCCACAAGCGCTTGTGGCATGGTGTCGATACGCCCGCTGTTGAGGGCGTTTTGCGCTGCCGTGATGGAGCACTTGTTGTAGCGGATCACCGCGCGCCCCTGCACGTTGTCTTCCACGGTGCTGGCCGCGCCGAACGCCACCACCGTGCCCTCGATCTTGCCGTCGAACTGCCCGCCGCCGCCGCCCACGGTCAGGTCCTTCTCCACCAGGATGATGCCGCGGAAGACGAAGTTGCCCTGGATCTTCAGGCTGCCGTTCACGACGATGATGATCCCCTGCCCGTAGTCGCCGTTGATGGTGACGCTGCTCCCCTCGGCGTCGATGGCCACCACCACCCGCCGCGCGGTGTCGGCGGTGAACGTGCTGCCGTTCACGCACGACTGCGTGGTGCCCAGCAGCTCGTAGTACGGGCACCCCCAGTTGTAGATGGTGTCGGTGGGCGAGACGTGCGTGGAGTTCACGCGCGTCTGGCTCCAGTCCGGGCGCCCGAACCGCGGGCCGAACTTGATGTTCGCGTACTTGGTCAGCGAGTCCAGCGTCATCCCGTGCCCCAGGATGAAGCTCTGCAGCGTGTCCTTGCTGACGGCCGTGGTCACCGACTTCCCCTCGATGGTGGCGCTGTTGCCCACCGTGTCCACGCTGGCGCCCGCGGTCACCTGGATGGCGTACTTCGAGGTGTCGCCCTCGGCGCAGCCGGACTGGTTGGTGCGGCCGTTGGAGATGGTGGCGTTGCCGGCGATCTTCAGGTCGCCGCCCGAGGTGGCGCCGGCGTCGATGTTCAGCAAGATCTTGTTCAGCGTGCGCTGCACCCGCACCAGCGCGCCCACCCCGCGCCCCGCCGTGTCGGGGCTGGCGATGATGGAGTAGACCTCGGTGGACTGGGTGGTGTTGGCGTTCAGGTCCACCACCTGCCGGCTGAGCCGCGCCAGCGTCATGGTGTAGGGCTTGCCGCCGAAGGTGAAGGCGGCGGTCCCGTCGGCGAACTTGTTGACCACGCCGGAGCCCAGCCCCGCCTGCTGGGCCACGTAGCTCTCCAGCGCGCCGTCGGCGCTGAACAGGCTCTTCGAGGCGTCCTTCTGCCCCGAGCTCACCGCGAACTCGGTTCCCGAGGTCAGCAGCACGGTGGTCACCAGCAGGGTCACGGCCACCAGCCCCAGCAGGGCCAGCGGGAGCGCGATCCCCCGGCTGCCCAGGACGCTGGGGCGGAGGAGCGCGCGGGCGCTGCGGAGAGCGCGGATCATGGTCAGTTCCTCAGCTGGACGGAGGCCGACAGCTCGTCGACCTGGTTGGTGCGGCCCTTCGTGCGGCTGGCGGCCTTCACCCTGATGCCGATGCGCGCCACCTGCTGCAGGTTGGCCAGGGTGGTGCCGGGCGCCGCCAGGGCGGCGCCGTTGGCCGTGAAGTAGGTCAGCTGCAGCCCGTCGGCGCCGGTGAGCGGCCCGGCCAGCGGCTGCTGGGTGGTTCCGTCGCCCACGCCCAGGCTGCGATAGATCCACCACTCGGTGCCGTCCTGCCTCACGTCGTAACGCACCCACTGGTACAGGTACAGCGTGTTCCCCGCGGGAACCGCGGGAAGGTTGGCGCCGTTGATGGTCACCCCGCGCACGGTGGCTCCGTCGCCGTTGGGACGGATGCCGATGCAGGCGTTCCCGGCCGCGTTCAGGTCCAGCGTGACGATGCTGTTCACGGTGGCGCGCGCGGCGGCGTCGGGGTTCGGGTTGGGGGCCCAGACCGGCGCCGCGTCGGTCCCGGTGTTCCCCAGCACGCCGGTGGCGGTGTTCACCTCGAACATCAGCGCCCCCGCGTCGGGAACGTCGGGGAACACGGCGAAGCGCTGTGCGGCGCTCCCGCCGCCGCACGACACGCCCCAGGCGCGCGGGACCAGGAACGAGATGCCGTCGGCGTCGGCGCGCACCAGCCCCGACGCCTGGGCCGCGCGCAGCTCGCTCGACAGGATCTCCAGCGCCCCGCGGGCGTTCTGCTGCACCTCCTGGCGGGCGCTCTGCACGGCGGCGAAGCGGCCCTCGCCGCGCACCACCTCGAAGATCACCCCCCCCAGGAGCACGGCCAGCACCATGGCCACCAGCACCTCGACCAGGGTGAAGCCCTCGCGGCCCAGCCGGCGGCTAGCGGACGACATTGGAGGTCACGTTGATGCTGTCGGACGATTTCACCACGCCGGCGCCGCTCACGGGGGGCAGCACGCGCACCTTGATGGTGTACAGGGTGTAGGTGGTGCCGGCCACCGCGCTGGTGGTGATGGTGCGGAACACGCGCACCCCGCTCGCGGTCGTGCGGTTCTGGCTGTTCACCACGGGCGGGGTGCGCTGGATCTCGTTCAGCGTCTGCTCCATCTCGTCGGTGGCCAGCGCGGCGTAGGTGCTCTGCACGTCGGCGCGGCGCACGGCCGCGGCGGCGCCGATCCCCATCGACTCCAGCGCCAGAAGGCCGATGGACAGGATCAGCATGGCGAAGAGCACCTCGATCAGCGTGAAGCCCGCGTCGCGGCGCGGGGCGCGCTCAGTATCCACGGTAGATCCTTCCCACTCCGGAGATCGTGAGGGTGGCGCTGTGGCCGCCGCGGCTGGCGGTGAGCGTGCTGGTGGTTCCCGAGGTCATCCCGCGGCTGTCGAAGCTGATGACGGCCGAGTGCGGGGTCAGCTCCAGCCCCGGATAGTTGGTGGAGAACGCCACCGTCTTCAGCGTGGTGGGGGTCCCCGCGGGGTCCACCACGATGGTGTACGACTTTCCGTCGGCCGAGATGGTGGTGGTCACGCGGCGCGCGGTGCGGATGGCGCGCATGCGGGCCACGGCCAGGTCGGTGGCCACGCCGTTCAGGCCGCCCTCGATGGAGCTCACCTGGACCATCCCCTGGATCCGGGGAAGGGCCATGGCGGTCAGGAGGGACATGATGACCAGGACGATCAGAATCTCGGCCAGGGAGAAACCCTCCCGGCCGGCGCTGGGGGCGCGAGCAGGTGTCGGCATGCCACCGCGGCAAAGGAAGCTTTGTGCCGCCGCAAAAATCGTTGCGGTACAAAGGTTTCCGTGCTGACACGCAAGTGCGTAGCAGCCACATCGTTGCCGGGGGTGGAAAAGATTTCCGGATCATTGCGTGTTGCGGCGCCGCTTCAGAACCGCCGGTAGATGCGCCCCACGGCCGAGATGGTGAGCGAGTCGCGCACCGTTCCGTCGACCGCGCGGACCGTGCGGTTGTTGTAGGGCGCCAGCAGCCCGTGCGAGCCGAAGGTCACGCTGTCGGAGTTGGAGCTGGAGTAGCAGGCCGGGTAGTCGTCGGGCATGCCGCCGCGGCGAAGCGGGGCGGCGCTGCCGCGGCGCGCCACCACCCAGGCGCGCCCGCCGCCCTTTCCCGGGCAGCGCGCGTCGCGCACGAAGCGCAGCACCGTGGGCCGGGCGGTGCGAACCGCGGTGATGCGCGTGTACTCCAGGTCGCCCGCCAGCCGGTTCAGCGCGGCGCGCACCCGCTCGCGGCGGATGACGCCCTCCAGCCGCGGAACGGCCATCGACACGGCCACCGACGCGATCACCAGCGTGACCAGCACCTCGTGCAGGCTGAACCCCGGACTCTTCCGCACGACCGCCTCCCCTCCCGCGTCCGCCCCAACCCCCGCGCACCCGCCATCCGGCAGGGCGCCAAGCGAGTGTGCACACGATACACTTCACCTGTCCGGACCGCAAGTTTCCCGACCCGGCCGCTTTCGAGCGGCTGGGTTTCGGCAGGCTCTTAGGACCCGCCGCTCACCCGGACTGCGGATATCCGAAGATGGGGGTTGGGATTACGAGCAGGGAGAAGGAAGAAGCGGAAGGATGAGGAAAGATGGGAATATCCGCCGCTGTCCAGAAAATCCGATAATTCCAGCACACCCGTGTCCGCAAGGGCGCGACGGCTGGACAACAGTCGGACATCGGGAAAACGGACGGTGAGGAGACGCGACTGCGTGAGGGATGCGCGCCCGGAGGGCCGGGACCCCGCCGCGCGCGACGGATGCAGAGGAAAATGTCCGGATGTATGTAGCGCGGTGGGGGCCCGGCGCCGTTGGGCACAGTAGTATCGTGCCCTACGGCGCGCGCAGCCCGTTTGGGCGCCTCAGCGCCCAACACGCCCAAGTAAAAAGAAGTGCGTGAGTGCGGAAGTGCGGAAGTGCGTTGGTCGTTCGCGCGAATCCGAGCGCACTCACGCACTTCCGCACTTATTCCAGGCCGTAGTCGTGGATCTTGTACGAGAGCGCGCGCACCGACAGGTCCAGCAGCTCCGCCGCGCGGGTGCGGTTGCCGTTGCAGCGCTCCAGCGCCCGCTGGATGAGCGTCTTCTCCAGCGCGGGAAGGCGGCGCTTCACCGACAGGTCGCCGTCGTCGTCGCTCAGGTCGAAGAGCTGGCGGCCGGTGCGCACGTGCGCCGGCAGGTGCTCCTCGCCGATGTCGCCGCCGGACAGGACCAGCGCGCGCTCGATGGCGTTCTCCAGCTCGCGCACGTTCCCCGGCCAGGCGTACGCGGCGAGGACGGGAACGAGCGAGCGCGGCAGCCCCGGCGTGGTGATGCGCAGCCGCTCGGCGTGGCGGCGGAGGAAGTGCTCGGCCAGGAGCGGGATGTCTTCCGGGCGCGTGCGCAGCGGCGGAATGTGGATCTGGACGACGTTGATGCGATAGAAAAGGTCGTCGCGGAAGCGGCCGCCCTTCACCTCGGCCACCAGGTCGCGGGCGGTGGCGGCAAGGACGCGCACGTCCACCGCGCGCTCGCCGGTGCCGCCCACGCGGCGGATGGTGCGCTCCTGCAGCACGCGCAGGAGCTTCACCTGCAGCGGCATGGTCAGCTCGCCGATCTCGTCCAGGAAGAGCGTGCCGCCGTCGGCCTCCTCGAACAACCCCTCGCGCGCACGGTCGGCCCCGGTGAAGGCGCCCTTCTCGTGGCCGAAGAGCTCGCTTTCCAGCAGGTTCTCGGGGATGGCGCCGCAGTTGACCGCCACGAACGCCGCGTCCCTCCGCGGGCTGGCGCGGTGCACGGCGCGCGCGACGGCTTCCTTGCCGCTCCCGCTCTCCCCCGTCAGCAGGACCGTCGACGGAAACGGGGCCACGCGCATGGCCAGGTCCATCACCTCGCGCATGGCCGCGCTGGCGCCCACCACGCCCTCGAAGCCGGAGACGTGCGCCACCTCCTTGCGCAGCCGGGCCACCTCGCGGCGCAGCTGCTCGCGCTCCTGCGCCTTGCGCAGGGTGAGCAGCACCTCGTCGGCGTTGAAGGGCTTGGAGATATAGTCGTACGCGCCGCGGCGCATGGCCTCGACCGCCGTGTCCAGCGTGCCGTACGCGCTCATCATCACCACCAGCCCGGTGCCGCCGCCCTCCACGTAGCGGTCCAGGAACTCCAGCCCGCCAAGGCGCGGCATGCGCACGTCGCAGAGCACCAGGTCCGGCTGGTCGCCCAGCGCCATCCTGAGCCCCGTCTCGCCGTCGTCGGCCACCTGCACCTGGTATCCCTCGTCGCGCAGGATCAGGAGCAGGGTGTGGCGCAGCCCCGCCTCGTCGTCGATGACCAGGACGCGTGGTTGGCTCACGTGGGCTCGGGGCGGTGGGTGGGGAAGGAGAGGGTGAATACGGCGCCCCCGCCCTGGGCGGAGGTGGCCTCGATGCGTCCGCCGAAGTCTGCCACGGTGCTGGCGACGATGGCAAGGCCCAGCCCCGTGCCCTCGCCCGGCGCGCGGGTGGTGAAGAAGGGGTCGAAGATGGCGTCGATGTGCTCGGGGGCGATCCCCGGCCCGGTGTCGGCCACCACCACGCGCACGATCTCGGCCCCCTCGGCGATGATCTGCGCGTCGCGGTGCGTGCCGTAGCGCGGCCGGCGCAGGTGCGCGTAGCTGACACCGGGCGGGTCGCTGGCGCGGCGGAAGGGGATGGGGCGGCCGGGGTGCCAGCGGTCCAGCATGGTACGCACGGTCAGCCGGCCGCTGCCGTTCATGGCCAGCCGCGCGTTGTCGAAGAGGTTCACGAAGATCTGGTCGGCGAAATGCGCGTCGGCCAGCACCGGCGGCAGCCCCTCGGCCAGCGAGGTGTCGACCTCCACCCCGCCGAGCGTCCCCTGCTCGCCCAGCATCGCCAAGACGCGGGCGATGGAGGCGTTCACGTCCACCGGCTCGCGGCGCGCGGGGGCCGGGCGCGAGTAGTCCAGCAGCCGGCGGACGATGACGTCGATGCGGCGCGTCTCGCGCTCGACCCCCGCCAGCAGCTCGGGATCCACGCCGCGGCGGCGGAGGACGGCGGCGTAGCCCAGCAGCGCGCCCAGCGGGTTCCCCACCTCGTGCGCCATCCCCGCCGCCAGCCGGCCGATGGAGGCCATCTTCTCGGCCTGGACGAGGTCGTACTGGGTGGCCAGCAGGAGGCGGTTGGTCTCGTCGAGCGAGCGGACGTTGTCGGCCAGTGTTTCCTGGTTGTGCAGCAGCTGCTCGGTCATCCGGTTCAGCGCGCCGTTCAGCGCGGCGATCTCGCGCGTGTCGCCCTGGGGCGCGCGGCGGCCGAAGTCGCCGCCGGCGATGGCCTCGGCGGTGGCCACGGCCTCGCGGAGCGGATGGACGACCAGGCGGTCGATGAGGATGCGGCCCAGGAGGACGAAGACGGCGACGTCGACCGCCACCAGGAGGAGGAGCACCCACGAGGGGCGCGGCCCGGCGATGCGCAGCACGGTGTTCGTCCACCACGCCAGCAGGAGGGCGGCAACGGCCAGGAAGGAGAGGTTGAAGAGGAGCTCCGCACGCAAAGAGCCCCGGCGCCGGCCGGGGCTCTTTGCCGGGGCGGCGGCCGCGGAGTCGCCGGCCCGGCGCCGCGGGAGCCCGCCCGCCTCAGACGGCGGCGGGCTCCCCGGCACGAACGCTGTCACGGGATACCGGCTTCCTGCGCGGGCCGCCATGGGCCTGCTTCTCGATGTGGTGCCAGATCCTGTCCACCACGGCCCCGGTGGGCTGCTCCCACCCGATGCGGCCTTCGGCCTGGACGGCTTCCAGCGCCCTGCGCAGCGCGTGCTTGCTGACCGGCTTCCTCATGGTACCTCCCGCGGGCTGTGCGTCTTGCGCGCTCCCGCGCCTCGTGGGTCGGCGGGGAGCCTCGTCTCCATTGACCTGCATTCGTACAGTAATCCCCGCCGCGCCCGCGCGCGAGGGGGAAGACCTGACGCCGGCCCGGGCATCTCCGCGTTTCTCCCTGCGACCGTTGATCTCACGCGGAGACGCGGAGACGCGGAGGTGGCGGGCATGCACCTCCGCGTCTCCGCGTCTCCGCGTGAGATCCAGCGATCCTGGAGGAACGGAGCAGCGTCTACGAATCCGACACCACGGCCGGCTTGCGGATGGCGCGCCAGACGTAGTAGACCGGGATGCCCAGGAGCACGATGGCCAGCCCCGCGAAGGTGTACTGCGGCTTGGCGAAGAGCAGGATCACCGCGATCGACAGCGCGGCCAGCATGTACAGCGCGGGGATGACCGGGTAGCCGAAGGCGCGGTACGGGCGCTCCATGTCGGGGCGCTTGGCCCGCAGCGCGAAGAGCGCGACCATGGTCATCACGTAGAACACCAGCGCCGCGAAGATCACGTAGTCCAGCAGCTGCCCGTAGCTCCCGGTGAGCGTCAGGAACGCCGTCCACACCCCCTGAACGCCCAGCGCCCACACCGGCACGTGCGTCTTGTGCGAGATGCGCCCCGCCCGCTCGAAGAACACGCCGTCGCGCGCCATGGCGTAGTAGACGCGCGCGCCCGCCAGGATCAGCCCGTTGATGCAGCCGAAGGTGGAGATGAGGATGGCCCCCGCCATCAGGTACGCGCCCACGGGCCCGAAGATGTGCTGCAGCGCCAGCGTGCCCACGCGGTCCTGCGGCGCCGTCTGGATCTGCGACAGCTTCAGCGTGGAGAGGTAGGCGAAGTTGGCCAGGACGTAGATCAGCGTGACCCCGCCCGTTCCCAGCGCCAGGGCGATGGGAAGGTTGCGCTGCGGCCGCTCCACCTCGGCGGCGGCGAAGGTGACGTTGTTCCACGCGTCGGCGCTGAACAGCGAGCCCACCATCGACGCGCCGAAGGCCAGCGCCAGCGCGGGGAAGGCCAGCGTCATCCCCAGGAACGGCGTGGGCGTGGTCCCATGCGGCAGGTCGGCCCAGAAGTGCCCGAAGTTGCCGGTGATGGCCGCGGCGTTGCGCCCCACGGTGAGCCCCAGGATCACCAGCCCCAGCAGCGCCGCGGTCTTGGCCGCGGTGAAGATCCGCTGGATCCACTTGGCCTCGCGCAGCCCGCGCATGTTCACGTACGTGAGCAGCGCGATGATCACGATCCCCACCACCCGCTGCGGGCTGAGCCCCAGCTCGATCTCGCCGCCGGGCATGGGGATCTTGCCGAAGCTCACGAACAGGTCCGGCGAGACGGCGGGGATGAAGACGCCCAGGAACTTGGCGAAGGCCACGGCGACCGCGGCGATGGTCCCCGTCTGGATGACCATGAACAGCGTCCACCCGTACAGGAAGCCGGGGAGGTTCCCCAATCCTTCCCGCAGGAAGACGTACTGCCCCCCGGCGTGCGGCATGGCGGCCGCCAGCTCGCCGTAGCTCAGCGCGCCGAACACGGTGATGAGCATGGTGGCGATCCACACCGCGATCAGCCCCCCCGGCGAGTTCATGGTCCGCGCGATGTCGGCGGAGACGATGAAGATGCCGGATCCGATCATGGACCCCACGACCAGCATGGTGGCGTCGACGAGCGACAGGGCGCGCTTGAACTCGCCCTCGGAGCTGGTGCCGGGCGCCCGGCGCGGCGCGGCGGGGGCGGATGCGGGAGGGGGCATTCGGGTCGGCGGGTGGATGTGGATAGGGGAACGGATCCGTCGGGGGATTTCGGAACCGAAGTCCTGAGTCCTAAGTCCCAAGTCCTAAGTCCCAAGTCCTAAGTCCTAAGTCCTAAGTCCCAAGTCCTAAGTGGACCAGCCAGAATCTCTGCAGTTTCACTTAGGACTTGGCACTTGGGACTCAGGACTTCTTTTCTTCTACAGACTTACCGTCACGTCGATGTTGCCCACGACCGCGCGGTTCGTGGCGACCTCGCGCGCGGGGGTGAACTTCCAGTCGCGCGCGGTGCGCTTCAGCTGGTCGTCGTAGCCGCGGCTCCCCGTGGGCGTGAGCAGCTCCACGTTGGAGACGTTGCCGCGCTCGTCCACGGTCAGCCGCAGCACCACGTCCTTTCCCTTGGCCGAGCGCGGCGCGTTGGGCGGCGGCAGCAGCAGCAGGTCGGTGCGCGGCGGGGTGATGAGGTTGGTGCCCCCGCCGGGGCCGTTCCCCGGGCCCGTGCCCGAGCCGTTGCCGGGGCCGTTCCCCGAGCCGTTCCCGCCGCCGGTGCCGCTTCCGCTCCCCGGTCCCTGCCCCGGCCCGGCGCCGGGCCCCTGGCCCGCTCCCGGCGACGTTCCCGCGCCCGCGGGTGCGGGAACCGGCGCGGCCGGGGCGGGCGCCGGCTTCGGCGTCACCGTGGGCGGAACCGGCACGGGCGGTGGAGGCGGCAGGACCACCGGCGGCACCAGCGCGTCGGGCTCGGGCGGTGCGGGGGGTGGAGGCGGCGGTGGCGGGGGAACGTCGTAGTAGCTTACCTGCTCGCCCCCACCGCCGCCACCCCCGCCGCCCGCGTCCGGGCCGCTCACGCGGTCCTGGCGCGAGCCCTCGCCCGCCAGCAGGATCGTCTGGCGGAAGCCGAAAAAGAGCACGAAGACGATGGCCGCGTGCACCAGCACGGCCACCGCCATCCCGCCAGGAGACGGGCGCCCTTCCTTCTTCGTCCTGCCGACGACCTCGAACACGCCCGGCTCCGCTCCGCGTTTCACCGCCCGCCGACCATCGGCGGGCATCCCACCTGATACCAGCTTCAACGGCTGGTGTTTCCGATGGATGCCGCACGAGCCGTGCGCGGACGAACCACCTGGACCTCACGCGGAGCCGCGGAGACGCAGAGGAACCGCGGCTCTCTGCGTCTCCGCGGCTGTGCGTGAGACAAACAACGGGATCGGGGGATGGAGATCAGCTCGAGCGCGCGGCGGCGGCGCGGGCCTCGCGCGAGGCGATGCGGCCGCCGATGGCCGCGGCCACGATCTGGAGCAGGAGGAGGCCGGCCGCGTAGGCGCCGCCCACGCTCCAGCTCTCGGCGTCCAGCAGCGCGCCGGGAATCAGGTTCACCAGCAGCCAGACCAGGAGGGAGACGAGCGCCATCCCCACGGCGTAGAGGATGGGCGCGGCGCCGGCGCGCCAGCCGACGTACCATCCGCCCGCCATGAAGCCGACCGCGGTCGCCAGCAGCCCCCACGCCGTGCCGCCCGTGCCCTCGCGGTTCAGCAGGCCCACGGCGATCATGGCGAACACGGCGAGCGAGACCACCGCGGCACTGATGAACCAGCCCAGCAGCAGGGTGCCGGGGCGGACGTTGCTCAGATGCTCAGTTTGCATCGGCGGCGAGCTCGGCCACGTTCAGCATCTCCTCGAAGGTGTACTGCACCGGCTGGAAGCTCTGCCGGTGGTGGCGCGTGGGGCCGTGGCGGTCCAGCGCGTCCAGGTGCTCCGGCGTGCCGTAGCCCTTGTTGCGCTCCCACCCGTAGTGGGGATGGCGCACCGCCAGGCGCTCCATCAGCCGGTCGCGCGTCACCTTGGCCAGGATCGACGCGGCGGCGATGCAGTGCACCTTGGCGTCGCCGTCCACGATCGCCGTCTGCCCCTCCAGCCCCAGCTCGGGAACGGCCAGGCCGTCCACCAGCAGGTGCCCGGGGGGGCAGGCCAGGCGGCGGATGGCGCGCTCCATGGCCAGCGCGGTGGCGCGGCGGATGTTGATGCGGTCGATCTCCGCCGGGCTGGCCGCGCCCACCCCCCAGCAGATGCAGGAATCGACGATGCGGTCATAGAGCGCGAGGCGCTTCTCGTGCGTGAGCTTCTTGCTGTCGTCCACCCCGTCGATCCAGCACCCCTCCGGCAGGATCACCGCCGCGGCCACCACCGGCCCGGCCAGCGGCCCGCGCCCCACCTCGTCGACGCCGGCCACGTGCAGGCAACCGCCCTCCCAGAACCCGAACTCGGTCGCGAGCAGCTTGCGCAGCCGCGCGGCGGTCGGCTTCCGCGCGCGCTTCGGCGTCTTCCTGCGAGGCGGTTTCTTCGCGGCGGGCACTTCAGGCGCGGTCGGGTGGAGAGCAGGGGGATGAAGATGGACGGAGAATGGATACCCAATTCCGCGCGCGGACACAACGGGTTGACAACGATGCCGCAGGGAGGGGGAACTCACCGCGGGACGGAGCTCGATGCGACTCCGCGGCGCCGCGCCCTCTCCGGCCGGCCGAGGCCGTCCACCTCTCCCGTACCGGGAGAGGTAGCCATCCGGCATCGCCGCCACACGGAAACTCTTCCGCCGCCAGAAGTTGCAGGCCCCCACGCATGCCGGACAGCCCCCCTCGCCCGGGACGGGAGAGGGCGAGCGCTCTCAGGCGCGGGGTGAGGGCGGCGCGAGGCCCGCGGACGCGCACCTGCGTGAGATTCCATGTGAGCGAGGCCGCCGTGGTGATAAGCTGAACCTGGAGGAAGTCACTCAACCAGGAGGAGCTTATGGGAACCACGACGGCCTCGGGAACCGCGGCGGGCGGGGACACGCTGGTGCTGGCGATCGGC
>NZ_DATIND010000023.1 GCF_035474595.1 Longimicrobium sp. | reverse complement strand
CCGGCGTGTGCCGCTCGATGGGCACCTTCGCCTGCCTGGCGCCGGAGGCGGGGCCGGACGGCGACCCGCTGCTGATCCTGCAGGGGGGGAGCTACACGGCGGGGTTCGGGAAGTACTTCTCCCGCTTCCTCTACATGCTCCCCGACGACGTGCAGGAGCAGGTGCGGCGCGAGAACGCCGCGCTCACCGACGACCTGCTGGCCGAGATCTGCGGCGACGCGCAGTTCAACGCCAACCTGCACCCGCCGCTGCTGAAGTGGGAGATCAGCTATCCCACCGGCGAGAGCGGCGCGGCCGAGGAGCAGCTGAAGAGCAGCGAGATCTTCGTCGAGCCCGATCCCGAGGATTCCACAACGCTCCGCCTGGTGCACGGGCCCACGGGGCGGCGGGTGATCCCCGTCGACCTGGGCTTCCTGAACCCGCGGATGCGGCCGCCGCTGTACCAGCTGGTCTCGCGCTTTACCCCGCCGGCCATGTTCGGCCCGCCGATCCCCGAGGTGCCGGAGCGGCGCCCCGTCCCCGCGCCGAAGCCGGAGGGCGACGCCGCCGCGGAGGCGCCCGCGGGCGACGAGCAGGCGCGGCAGGCTGAAGCCGCGCCGGGACAGCAGGCCGTCGCCGCGCCGGCGGGGGATGAGCAGCCCGCCGTCGACGGACAGCCTGTCGCCGCGGCCGAGCCCGCCGCCGCTCAGCCCGTCGCCGATCAGGCGGCTGGCGATCAGCCCGCGGCGGACGCGAAGCCGGCGGGCGATGGGGATGCGGCGAAGGCGGATGCGCCGCCGCGGCCCGCGCCGAAGGTGCAGATGCGCCCGCGCATCACCTTCGAGGGCTCGGTCGTCCTCGCCCGCCGCCGGTGGATGGTGCCGGGCACGCTCTTCCCGCAGCGCGAGCCGCACGAGAGCGCCGCCGACTTCTTCCTCCGCGCCAACCGCTGGCGGCTGGAGGCGGGGATCCCGGAAACCACGTACGTCCGCATCAATCCTACCCCCGAGCCGCCGCAGCCCAAGGCCGGCGAGCAGCCGGCCGACGCGGCCGCGCAGGCCGAGGCGCAGGAGCAGCAGGCGCAGGCCGCCGCCGCCGCGGGCGAGGTCCCCGGCTACGACGCCCCCGCCGCCGACCACGCGGACGACGAGCACGAGCCCGAGGCCGCCGCCGACGCCGCTCCGGCCGCCGAGGGCGAGGGCGCGGAGGGCGAAGGAGCCGAGGGGGAGAAGAAGAAGCCGGCCAAGCCGCGCACCGCCGGCTCGCGCGACCTGCACAAGCCGCAGTTCATCGACTTCGGCAACCCGCTCCTGGTGGGCCTGCTGGGGAAGATGGGGGCGAACCTGAAGGCCTACAGCGCCATCTTCGAGGAGCGCCTCCCCGGCCGCGACGACCTGCCCGCGCACGAGGGCACGCGCTACGCCACCGAGGTCGTCGTGCAACTCTACTACGCAACGGGGACCGCGTCCCCCGCCGCCGACCGGGAGGAGGACCATGCTGCGGCCGTGGCCTGACGACTCGCGCTGGCTGGCGGCGCACCTCTTCTTCACCCGCGCGCACGGGATCTACACCCCCGAGTGCGACCGCGTGGTGATGGAGGTGGCCGAGCCGTTCGTCCGCCGCTTCCAGCGCGAGGGGTGGGGCGACGGGCACTTCTTCATCCGCTACAGCGAGCACGGGCCGCACGTCCGCCTCCGTCTCCACGGCACGGCGGATGTGATGGAGAGCACCGTCTGGCCCGCGCTGCAGGAGCACGTCCGCGCACTCTATCCCGACGTGGCGTTCGAGAAGCCCGACATTCCCGCGTACCCCACCACGTACGAGCCGCCGGTGGAGTCCGACGAGCCGCTGGCGCTCACCCACGTGGCGCTCATCGAGTACGAGCCCGAGACCGACCGCTACGGCGGCCCCGACGGCGTGCGCCTGGCCGAGCGCTTCTTCGAGGTCAGCAGCGAGGCCGCGTACGCGCTGATGCAGCGCATGGGCACCGAGCGCTCGTCGCGGCTGGGAAAGGGCCTGCTGACCATGGTGGAGATGGTGCACGTGTTCACCCGCGGCGACCGCGAGATGGCCGTGCGCTGGGCGCAGCAGTACAACACCGGCTACCTGCGCGGCGTGGCCCGCGACGAGGAGGGGCGGCAGGCGTGGCTGGGCGCCTTCGACAGCGGCTACGACGCGCAGGCCGAAACGCTGGGCGAGTACGTGGAAGAGGTGTGGAGCCGGATGAACGAGGGCGAGGCGCTTTCCGAGGCGCTGGACCTGTACCGCGACGGGCTGCTGGAGGTGCGCGGCCACTTCGACGAGCTGTACGACCAGGGGAGGCTGAGCCGCGCGCCCGAGCCGTTCACCGCGCGCGAGCAGGCGGTCATCGCCATCTGCTCCAGCTACCTGCACATGATGAACAACCGGCTGGGCATCACCATCCAGGAAGAAAGCTACCTGGCGTACCTGATCATGCGCACCCTGCAGCGCGACCCGCCCGCGGCCGAAGCCGAGGACGAGGACCAGGCCGCCCCGGCGGCCGCCGAAGGGTGACCGACCACGCCCGGCCCGCCGCGCAGGGGGGCCGCGAACCCGCAGAGCGAGACGAACCGATGGAGCCACAGCCCCACGTCCCCGCGGCCGAGCCCGGCACGGCGGACTTCTTCCTCGAAGTCGCCGCGCGCATGGGCGCCCGCGTGGCCGCCGCCGCCCAGTGGCAGCCCGACGGCCGGTCGTGCACCTGGACGGTGATGTCGCCCGACCGCGACCACCCCGAGCTGCGCGTGGCCAAGCCCACCACCGCCAGCGGCACCCTGTACGAGGGCACCAGCGGCATCGGCCTGTTCCTGGCCGAGCTGTGGAACGCCACCGGGCGGACCGACGACGCGCTGGCCCGCGCCGCCGCCGGCGCCATCCGCTTCGCGCTGGACGAGACGGCGCAGCTCCCCGAGGCCTCGTTCGGCTTCCACGGCGGGCGCGTGGGGATCGCCTACGCCGCGGCCGTCGTCGGCCGGCTGCTGGGCGAGCCGGAGCTGCTGAAGGGGGCGGAAGACGCGCTCCGCCCCGCGGCCGGCCAGGAGCGGCAGGACCGCGGCCTCGACGTGATCGGCGGCGGCGGCGGCGCCGTCCAGGCGCTGATCGCGCTGGCCACCTGGCTGGACGACGCGGAGCTGCCGATGGGGATCGCCCGGGGGCTGGGCGAGCACCTGATCGCCGCGGCCGAGCACGAGCCCGGCGGCTGGGCATGGGGGACGATGCGCGGCTCGGCGCAGCGCCACCTCTGCGGCTACGCGCACGGCTCGGCCGGCGTGGGGCACGCGCTGCTGGAGCTGTACCTGGCCACGGGCGACAGCCGCTACCGCTACGCGATGGAGCAGGCCTTCCTGTACGAGAACCAGTTCTTCAGCGCCGAGGCCAGCAACTGGCCCGACCTGCGCCACAACGAGCTGGGCGAGTACCTGTACGCCGGCCGCCAGGAGGAGCTGCGCCAGCGTCTCCTCGGCGGCGAGGTGCTGGCCCCGCAGCCGCCGCGCTACATGAGCGCGTGGTGCCACGGCGCGCCGGGGATCGGGCTCAGCCGCCTGCGCGCCTGGCAGACGCTGGGCGAGCAGCAGTACCTGGACGACGCGAAGGCGGCGCTGCAGTCCACGCTCGACTCGCTGGCCGACGCGCGGATGAACTACTCGCTCTGCCACGGCCGTGGCGGCAACGCCGAGACGCTGATGGTGGCCGCCGAGATCCTGGGCGACGAGCAGTACCTCCAGCGCCCGCGCGAGGCGGCCATGGAGGGGTGGGAGGCGTACGAGTCGCAGGGGAAGCCGTGGCCGTGCGGGACCATGCAGGGCGTGAGCGACCCCGGCCTCCTGCTGGGCGACTCGGGGATCGCCTACTTCCTCCTGCGCCTCGCCCGCCCGGAGACGCCCTCCGTGCTCCTCGTCACCCCGCCCGCGGAGACGCGCGCGGCCGACGACGGCGGCGCCGGGTACGCGGCGCTGCGCGACGAGACGCTGAAGGAGCACTTCGGCCGCACGCTGGCGCTCTTCGAGCTGCTGGGCGAGAGCGACCCCATCGCCCCGCGCGGGCCGGGGCTGCCGGAGCGCAGCGACGTGGACGTGGCGCGCGAGGCGCTGGCCGCGCGCGTGCGCGGGCAGGACGACCCGTCGCGCCGCGACCTGCTGGCCGACGCCTTCCGCCTGGACCGCGAGCGCTACGACCTGGCGCGCTCGGTGACCGACTTCACCGACGAGTTCGTCGAGAACCTGGTGCGCGTTCCCGACGACGAGGTGCGCTGGTCCGAGGCGCGCATCGGCCTGAGCTCGCGCGCCCGGGTGGTGCACGGCGCGTGGGACTGGGACGCGTACCTCGAGGCCGAGGCCGAGGACCGCGGCGAGCCGGAGGAGGCCGACACCTTCTACCTGCTGCAGGCCAGCGGCGCGCGCGTGACCGTGCGCCGCCTGAGCCCCTTCGCCGCGCTGGTGCTGCAGGCGGTGGAGACGCCCGCCACGCTCGACGAGGTGGTGGACCGCGTGCAGGACGCCATCTCCACCGACGGCGAGGGGCCGGGGCGCGAGTGGCTGGAGGACCGCGTGACCGAGCAGCTGCGCCAGGCCTATCGCGCCGGCTTCGTCGCCGCCGAGAACGGCGTCACGGCGGGCGCGGCGTAGGGCTGACACGTCGGCCGGTGCCCGTCGCCGACGGCACCTCGGCGTCGAATCGAATCCCCCGCGTCGCGATTGCGGCGCGGGGGATTCGCATCTGCGGATCTGGTTGGTGGATCCCACAATCTGCGTCTTCAAACGTCCGAAGTTCGATGTTGGTGGGCTCTCCTCCATGATGTCGCGGTATCTGTGTAATCTTCATCAACCTTGAAATTCCAGACGTTTATCAACTGCGACCACGGGTCGGGGCAGATGGATGCCGCCGGTTGAAAGGCTTGGCAATCGCTGGCGGGTGGCCTAAACTAAACGCCGCCTCTCCGGGCGGCGGAGGGATAGCCATCTCCCGCTCCCGCTCGTTTTCGGACCCGGCGGGTGAGAGGAAGTGACTTTCGTGCGCGAAAGGCCACCAGTGCGATCGATCTCCATCTCCCGTTGCCGTTGCCGTTGCCGTCGCTGTGGCTGTTGCCGCCGCGGGTGCGGATTCCGCGCTCGCGGGGACGGCTGACGTTTTTTGGGCCGCACGCTCCGCTCCGGAGCGCGCGGCCCGCTGTCGTTCACCGAATCCGCGAAAGGGCGGGCACGATGAAGAAGATGAGGCTGCAGATGGACGAGCTGCGCGTGGAGAGCTTCACCACCGGGTCGCCGCGGGTGGAGCGCGGGACGGTGCAGGGCCACGATAGTGGCGCCCCGGGAGACGCGCGGATCCAGGATCCGGTCGACGGCTCGGCCAACGAGCTGTGCACCAGCCCGTCGTACCTGGAGACCTGCATCCTGTACACGTGCGGCGGCTGCGACAGCGCCGACCCGCAGTACTGCTGACGCACCGCCGCGGCGGCGCACCCCGCGCCGCCGCATCTCCATCCCCCGGCCCGGAGGACCCGCCATGCGCAAGCTCAAGCTGGACCTGGAACAGCTCGCGGTCGACTCGTTCGGCACCGGCGAAGGCGGCGGCGTGGGCACGGTGCGCGCCCGCGCCGACGCCTTCACGGTCCAGCCGGCCGACGACGACATCGCCATCACGCCGCCCATCACCTCGTGGAAGACCTGCGCGACCTGCCCGGGCCAGGACACCTGCTACATCTCCTGCGTGACGCGGTGCAGCTGCCCCACGCAGCCCTGCGACACCTGCACCTGAGCCGGGGGATGCCATGAACCGCAAGATGAAGCTCGACGTCGACCGCCTGACGGTGGAGACGTTCGCGATGGACGCCGGTCCGCTCGCCGCCGGAACGGTGCGCGCGCACGATGTGGAGGGCGACTTCGCCCTGATCCCCACCACCGACTGGAAGAGCTGCCGCTGCACCAACCAGCCGGACACCTGCGGCGACCTGTGCTCCAACCCGTGCCCGGTGTACACCGACACCTGCCCGCCTCCGCCGCCGCCCATCATCATCGCCTGACCGGCGCCGGCGGGATCTCACGCGGAGGCGCGGAGTCGCGGAGACGCCGCGTGAGATCCACATCCCATACCCGAATGGAGAACCGAAGCATGCCCACGCAGAAGCTGAACATCGAAGCGCTCACCGTGGAGACCTTCGATGCCGCGCCCGTGGCCGTCGCCATGCTGGACGACGCCTACGCCACCGGCTCGCGCTGCTCGGCGATCGACCGCTGCCCCACCCGCCTCTGCGACACCACTCTCTGCTGAGGCGGCCTGGAGATCTCACCTTTCCACCGAAAGAGGAAACGATGCCCAAGCAGAAGCTGAACCTGGACACGCTCGCCGTGGAGTCGTTCGACGCCGCGCCCGCCGTGGCTCCGATGCTGGACGAGGCCCTCAGCGGCCAGCGGTGCTCGGCCGTGGACGCCTGCCCGTCGGGCCGCGGCTGCAGCGTGGTCTCGGTCTGCTGAAACGCGAGGCCCGATCACCATCCCACTCATGGAGACGAAGATGAAGAAGATGACGCTGGACATCGACACCCTCCGCGTGGAGTCGTTCGCCGCGGGTGAAGCCGCCGGCGAGGGCACCGTGCACGCGGCCGAGGCCACGCCCGGGCATTCGTGCCTGCGCACCGCCTGCTGCCCCGACACCTTCCAGCCCGGCTGCACCGGCTGAAGACCGCTCCGCCCCTCGGCGGCGGCTGTCCATCCCACCGGGGTGGACAGCCGCCGCCGTTTTCATCACCTTCCCTGAATCCCCATCCTTTCGGGAGGCGGGACCGGTCCACTCCCGTGCCGACGCACGATGGCCTGTTCCGCGCGGCCGTGGAAGTGCTCTCCCGGCTCCGCCCGAGAGGGACGCGGAGGGAGGGCGAAGGGACGTAACGAGATGCGGGGATGGAAGGTGGGAGCACTTCCGGAAGACGACTGGAAATCCGCCGCGCACCCGTACGGGCGGCACCGTCGCCAGAAGCGCGTCGCGCTGTTATCTTGAGAACCTGACCGAAAAGGATTTCGCACCGCGCGGGCGGTCCGAGTCCTGGCCTCCGGCCGCGCCCGCCGCGCGCCGCCCCGATCCGGAAGTTCACCGATGCCCCCGACCCAGCACGCGGATATCCCGCCGCTCAGAGAGGCGTTCCAGCAGTTCCTGCGGCTGCTGCGGCTGATCCGTTCCTACTGGGGCCCGCTGGGCAAGGGAATGGTGCTGGGGCTGGTGCTGGGGCTGCTGGGGATGGTCACGCCGTACCTGTCCAAGCTGCTGATCGACGAGGTGTACCCCACCCGCAACCTCACCCTCATGGAGGTGCTGGTGCTGGGGATCCTGGCGGTCTCCGTGGCGTCGTCGGTGATGTCGGCCATCCGCAGCTACTTCACCACGTACACCACCAGCCACCTCGCCAACGCCACCAGCCTCCTCTTCTTCAACCACCTGCAGCACCTGCGCACGCGGTTCTTCGACGAGCACCGCGTGGGCGAGATCATCTCGCGCTTCGCCGACGTGCGCAACTCGCTGAACAGCGTCAGCCGCGTGTTCGAAACGCTGTTCGTGAACGGCGTGTACCTGTTCCTGGTGCCGCCGTTCCTGTTCCTGCTGCAGTGGAAGCTGGCCATCGTGTCGCTCATCACCGTGCCGCTCACGGTGATCATCACCACCATGTCGGCGCGCCTGCTGCGCCGCTTCTGGAAGAAGAGCGCCGAGGCCTACGCCGACCTGGGCGCCTTCCAGGTCGAGGTGCTGAGCCACATCCGCACCCTGAAGGCGATGTCGATGGAGCACGCGGTGTACGAGCGTGCCCGCAGCCAGATCCAGGCGGCGCTGCAGGTGCAGTTGAAGGCGGGGGGATGGAGCCAGGTGTTCGGCACGCTGACCTCGGTGGTCCGCGCGCTGGGCACGGCGGTGTTCACCTGGTACGGGTGGACGCTGATCGTGAAGGGCGAGATGACGCTGGGCGACTACATCGCCTTCACCGCGTACATGGGATACCTGTACAACCCGCTGCAGCAGATCACCGGGCTGTTCTCGGACTTCCAGCAGACGGCGGTGAACCTGGGGCGCATGTTCGAGTACCTGGACATGCCGCTGGAGCAGGACCCGGCCAACGCGTACCAGCCGCACGGCGCCATCCAGCACGTGATCGAGGGCGACATCCGGCTGCGCGACGTGTCGTTCGGCTACAGCGCCGAGAAGCGCGTGCTGCACGACGTCACGCTGCACTTCGCGCGCGGCGGGATCACCGCCATCGTGGGCCCCAGCGGCGCCGGCAAGAGCTCGCTCCTGCGCCTGGTCACGCGGATGGAGGAGCCCGACTCGGGGCAGGTGTTCGTGGACGGCAGCCCGGTGACCACCTTCTCCATGTCGGACCTGCGGCGCCAGGTGAGCGTGGTGTGGCAGGAGTTCTCGCTCATGCAGGGCACCATCTGGGACAACCTGACGCTGGGCGCCGAGAAGGTGTCGCGCGCGGCGGTCGACGACGCGGTGCGCCTCTGCCGCCTGGACTCGCTGGTGGCCGACCTCCCGCAGGGGTACGAGACCAGCGTGGCCGAGTGGGGCGCCACCCTCTCGGGCGGGCAGCGGCAGCGGATGGCGCTGGCCCGCGCGCTGGTGCGCGACACCCCGGTGCTCCTGCTGGACGAGGCCACCAGCAACATCGACATGCAGACCGAGACCGAGATCCTGCGCGACCTGTTCGGCCACATGGAGGGGAAGACCATCATCTTCGTCACGCACCGCGTGCAGACCGCCGCGCTGGCCGACCAGATCTGCGTGATCGAGGCCGGCCGCGTGGTGGGCGTGGGCACCCACGCCGAGCTGATCCGCGACAACGAGACCTACCGCCTGCTGCACGGCGGCGGCAACGTGGACGAGGTGCGGCGCCTGCGCGCCGTGCCGCAGACGGTGTGACCGCCATGCCGCGCCGCGCCGTCTTCGGCTCGATCTCGAGGTGCCCATGAGCACGCAGCTCCCCACGCGCAAGGATCCCGACGTCATCCCGCTGCGCCTTCCCGACATCCCGCACGAGGGGCAGCCCGGCGCGCGCTTCGTCCGGCGCGCCGTGGGGCTCACGCTGATGCTGATCGCGGCGCTGGCCGTGGCCGGCGTGGGCGTGGCCTTCCTGGTGAAGATGGACGTGACGGTGAAGGCCGCGGGGGTGCTGGAGCCGGTGGGGCTGTACCCCATCCGCGCGCTGCAGGGCGGCCCCGTGCGCGAGGTGCTGGTGCACACCGGCGACACCGTGCACCGCGGCCAGGTGCTGGTGCGGATGGACACGGTGGAGCTCGCCTCCTCGCTCGCGCAGCTGCAGGCGCAGCTCCGCGCGGCCGAGATCGACCGGCAGCGCTCCGCCACCGCCGACCCGCTGCAGCGCGAGCAGAGCAGCGAGCGGGTGGCGCAGGCGCGCACCCGGCTGGGAAGCTCGCTGGCCACGCTGCGCCAGCGGATGGTGGAGTACGACCTGGGCACCAACGTGGACTCGCTGCTGGCGGCGTACGTGCCCGGCACCCACGTGACGCTGGACCAGGCGGTGGCCGAGGTGCGCAGCGCGCAGGCCGACATCCGCCTCTCGGGCGCCGAGGGCGGGCTGCAGGAGCTGTCGCGCTTCGACCGCGAGAAGCTGGGCACGCAGATGGACCAGCTCCGCGCCCAGATCGCCGCGATCCGCGCGCGGCTGGGCCAGCTCACCATCGCCGCGCCCACCGACGGGGTGGTGCTCACCGAGCAGCTGGAGCGCCTTCCCGGCGCCTTCGTGCGCGAGGGCGAGCAGCTGATGGAGCTGGGCGACACGCAGGAGTGGCGCGTGCAGCTGAGCGTGGCGGAGCGCGACGTGCACAAGGTGAAGGTGGGCGACTCGGTGAAGGTGGAGCTGCCCGCCTTCGACCAGTCCGAGCGCCAGCAGCTGGGCGGCCGCGTGATCTACGTGGCCCCCGAGCCGCTGTCGGCGCAGGGTCAGGCGGCGGGCGGCGCCTCGGCCCCGGTGGCGCAGGCGGGGCCGGGCGTGTACCGCGTCACCGCCTCGCTGGACCGCCGGCAGCTGGAGAAGATGGGGATCGAGAACTTCCGCCGTGGCTACACGGTGCAGGGCAACGTCATCACCCGATCGGGACGGATCATCACGCTGCTATGGAACTACTTGACCGAGAAGCTGGGGCAGTGACCGGCGAAGAGCGCTTCGGGCCCCCCGCGCCGTTCGAGCCCCCCGCGTGGGTGGCCGACGGGCTGGGGCGGCCCACCGGAAAGGGGCTGCGCGTGGCCGTCATCGACAGCGGCTGGGACCGCGGCTGCGACGACCCCCGCGTGCTGCCGGGGATCGGGCTGGTCGACCCCGAGGACGACTTGGCCATGCTGCGCACCGACGATGACCACGACCGCGTGGGCCACGGCACCGCCTGCATCCACCAGATCCTGCGCATCGCCCCCGACGCGGAGATCATCCCCGTCCGGGTGTTCGGGCGCGAGCTGGAGACCAGCCCGGGAACGCTGCAGGCGGGGATCCTGTACGCCATCGAGCGCGGCGTGGACGTGGTGAACCTGAGCCTGGGCACCACGCTCGAGGGAACGCTGCACCCCCTCTACGCCGCCTGCGAGAAGGCGCGCCAGCAGGGGATGATCATCGTGGCCGCCGGGCACAACTCGCGCGACTGGAGCTACCCGGCCATCTTCGAGAACGTGATCGGCGTCTCCGCGGCGCGCTTCGAGAGCGCCTACGAGTACCGCTACCATCCCGACGAGGCCATGGAGTGCCAGGCGTGGGGGGTGGAGCAGCCCGTGGTCTGGCTGCGCGGCCAGGAGCAGGTGAAGCACGGCACCAGCTTCGCCGCGCCCAACATCACCGGCATCGTCTGCCTCCTGCTGGAGCGCCACCCCGGCGCGAAGCTCGAGGAGATCCGCGAGCTGCTCGCCCAGCACGCCCTCAGCGTCGAGCGGGGCGAGGCGTCCGCCGAGGAGGGCGATGCGCGTCCGGAGCCCGAGTCGGAAGTCGCCGCGCGCGAATCCTGATCTCCGGCCAGGGGGATTCGGTCGACGGAGAGAAGCAGGCGAGGCGGAGGGTCCGTCTCGCCTGCTTCCGTCTTCATCCATCTCCCGATCGCGTTCCCGTAGATCCATGGCCTCACGCGGAGACGCGGAGACGCGGAGGAAAAGCCCCCCTCGCCCGCTGGGGAGACGCGGAGGAGAAGCCGCCCCCCGCGCCCCGCGTGTGTCCCTCCGCGGGCCTTCGCTCGTTCTATATTACCGGATTCGGAGATTGATCGTGCAATCCGACAGCACACGTGCGACCTCGCCTATAGATCCTTCGGCCTGCAACCGCGCGTGTGGGAGCAACGACGGTGTGGCCGGCCTCAGGATGACGTCTCTCTGTGCGTCTGGAATGCACAGGTGATTGCCAGATCCGGTATATGACGGGAGGAGAGAGGCCGCGGAAGGGCGGGGGATGGGGATCGGCGCGCCGCGGCGGGTGTGGCGCGCCGGCCGCGGCGAGCGCCGGGAGGGGAACGGATGTAGTCCGGAGATGCGGGGGGGCGTGCTTGCGGAATCGGGGCGCCGCAAATACTGTATACGCGCGGCGCTCGCCGCCTTTCCCCAATGTGCTCCCCGTACGTGCTGGACGCAGGCCCCCAGGGCCGCGGGCGTCGGCGCGTGAACGCAGGGCCCACAGACCCCGCAGGGCCGGCACGAGCAGGGCGCCGGCGGGTCGCCGCCCCTTCGGATCCGTTGAAGCCGCAACGCCACGCCGTCATCTTGGAACTGGTCCGCGAGCACCGCGTCGCCTCGCAGGAAGCGCTGCGCGAGCGGCTGGCTCAGCGCGGGATCGAGGTGGCGCAGGCCACCCTCTCGCGCGACATCCGCGAGCTGGGGCTGGTGAAGGTCCCCGACGAGGAGGGCGGCTCGGTGTACACCCTGCCGCCGGGCGTCACCGACCCCACCCCCACGCTTGCGCGGCTCCTTCCCAGCCTGTACCTGGGCGCCGACGGGGTGGGCAACCTGCTGGTGGTGAAGACGCTGATCGGCGGCGCGCAGCCCATCGCGGTGGGGATCGACTGGGAGGAGTGGCCCGAGGTGGTGGGCACCATCGCCGGCGACGACACCGTGCTGGTGATCCTGCGCGACCCGGCGCACCGCGACACCGTTACCCGGCGCCTGGAGGAGCGGGCCGGCGTGGAGCGCTGAGCGGCGCCGGCGCGGGAGACCATGCGCCCGGCCCCGTAGCAGGAAGTAGCAGAAATTCCTTGCCACGAAGACCCGTGGCCGGTGTGTGTCGGCTAAAGAAGTAGCAGGACGTAGCAGAGCGTTGACGAATGCGCCACGCGGCTGTACCGTTGGTGCATCCAGCACACACGCCCCCGGCATCTCCGCCCCCGCCCGGCCCGCGGTGGGCGTCCGCCGCCCCGGTCTTTTCCCAGCAGGCTCCACGCGCAGGACCGTCCCCGTCCCGGAAAGGAGGATCCGCCCGCCGGTACCGCAGACCGGCAACGCTTCCAAACCCCTGTCAGGACATCCAGTTCACGAAGTTCAGGAGAACGCAGATGAGTTTCTCGAGTCGTCTAGCAACGGCGCTCGGGGTTGCCGCCACGGTGGCCGCGCTCGCCGCGCAGCCCGCCGCCGCGCAGCAGACCGGCACGGTGTCGGGTGACGTGACCGCCTCCGGCTCCAACGAGCCGCTGTCGGGCGTCGCCGTGAACGTGGCCGGCACCAACCTCAGCGTCGTAACCAATGCGCAGGGGCACTACGTCCTGCGCGGCGTTCCCGCCCGCGCCGTCACCGTGCGCGCGCTCCGCATCGGCTACGTGGAGCAGACGCGCAGCGTGACCGTGCCCGCCGGCGGCACCGCCACCGCCGACTTCCGCCTGTCGGTCTCGGCCGTCCAGCTGGCCCCCGTGGTGACCACCGCCACCGGCGAGGCCCGCCGCGTGACCGTGGGCAACTCCATCGGCCAGGTGAACGCCGCCCGCGTGACCGAGGAGCGGCCCATCGCCAACATCTCGGACCTGCTCACCGCCCGCGTGCCGGGCGTGCAGGTGCTCCCCGGCAACTCCACCGGCGCCGGCGGGCGCGTCCGCATCCGCGGCACCAGCTCGCTGTCGCTGTCGAACGATCCGATCTACGTCATCGACGGGATCCGGATGAACTCGGCCACCAACTCGAGCGCCATCGGCGTCGGAGGCACCACGCCCAGCCGCGTGAACGACCTGAACCCCGACGAGATCGAGAGCATCGAGGTGGTGAAGGGGCCGTCGGCCTCCACGCTGTACGGCACCGACGCCGCCAACGGCGTGATCGTGATCCGCACCAAGCGCGGCCGGGTGGGCCGCCCGCAGTGGTCGGTGTACAGCGAGCAGGGCGTGGTCACCGACCACAACCCGTACCCCACGGCGTACCGCGCCTGGCGCTCGGGCCCCACGGCGGCCACGACCTCGACCTCGGCCAACGGCGTGCAGTGCCTGCTGATCGACCTGGCGGCCGGCCGCTGCACCCAGGACAGCGTGACCAGCTTCAACCTGTTCGAGAACGACCGCACCACCCCGCTGGGCACCGGGCACCGCCAGCTGTACGGCCTGCAGGTGTCGGGCGGCAGCGAGGTGCTGCGCTACTTCGTGAGCGGCGAGGCCGAGGGCGAGACCGGCGTGCTGAAGATCGCCGACTTCGACGTGGCCCGCCTGAACCGCCAGGGAATCGACATCCGCGACGAGTGGATGCACCCCAACGCGCTGAACCGCGCCTCGGGCCGCGCCAACCTGAACGTGACGCTCAGCCCCAAGGCCGACTTCGCGATCAACACCAACTACATCGCCCTGGCGCAGCGCTTCGCGCAGACCGACAACAACACCATCGGCATCCAGTCCAGCGCGTACGGCGGCCCCGGCTTCGGCTACAACGTGACGGCCACCGGCGACAGCCTGTTCGGGTACCGCGCCTTCACCCCCGGCGACATCTTCCAGGAAACGGTCCGCCAGGACGTGAACCGCTTCATCGGCTCGATGACCGGCAACTACCGCCCGGCCACCTGGCTCACGGCGCGCGGCAACTTCGGCCTCGACTTCACCAACCGGGTGGACCGCGACCTCTGCCGCCGCAACAACTGCCCCAACTTCAGCACCGTGCGGCAGGGCTTCAAGTCCGACGCCCGCACCTCGTTCAACGTGTACACGGTCGACGTGGCGGGCACCGCCACCGCGCACCCCATGTCGTGGCTGACCTCGGGAACCACGGTGGGCGCGCAGTACTACCGCAACGTGTTCGACCGCAACGGCGCGTTCAGCAGCAACCTGCCCCCGGGCGCCACCACGGTCACCGCCGGCTCGGTGCAGACCTCCGACGAGAACGTGTCGGAAGCGCGCACGCTGGGCGCGTTCATCGAGGAGAACCTGGGGATCAACGACCGCCTGTTCATCACCGGCGCGGTGCGCTCGGACCGCAACAGCGCGTTCGGCGCCGACTTCAAGACCGTGTTCTACCCCAAGGTCTCGGTCAGCTGGGTGGCCTCGGAAGAGCCGTTCTTCCCGCACGTGGGCTTCATGGACGAGCTGCGCCTGCGCGCCGCGTACGGCGCCAGCGGCGTGCAGCCCGGCACCATCGACGCGGTGCAGTACTACGCCGCCACCTCGGGGCGCTTCGACGCCACCGAGCTTCCCGGCGTGGTGTTCAGCGCGGTGGGCAACCGCAACCTGAAGCCCGAGCGCTCGGCCGAGCTGGAAACCGGCCTGGACGCCCGCTTCTTCGGCAACCGGGTGAACACCGAGCTCACCTACTACAGCAAGACCTCGCGCGACGCGCTCATCGCCCGCAACCTCCCGCTCTCGCTGGGCACCGGCAGCACGGTGCGCTTCGAGAACCTGGGCGAGGTGCGCAACTGGGGATGGGAGTGGCTGGTGAACGGCCAGCTGCTGGAGCGCTCGTTCCTGGGGTGGGACGTGACGGTCTCGGGCTCGCACAACTCCAACGAGCTGGTGGACCTGGGCGGCGTGCCGCCGATCATCGGCAGCACCATCCAGAACCGCGAGGGCTTCCCGCTGAACGGCTACTGGCAGCGGCCCCTCAAGAGCTTCGCCGACGCCGACCACAACGGCATCATCACGGTCAACGAGATCGTGGTGGGCGACACCGCCGAGTTCATGGGCTACTCGCAGCCGCGCACCGAGATCACCTTCACCAACGGCATCGACCTGTTCAACCGCAAGGTGCGGATCTCGGCGCTGTTCGACCACAAGGGCGGCAACCTGCTGCTGAACGGCACCGACCGCATCCGCTGCCAGAGCCGCGGCAACTGCCGCGGGATCGTGGACCCGACCGCCCCGCTCGACGAGCAGGCGGCCGCGGTGGCCGTGCGCGTGCACCCCAGCGCCAGCCAGGCGGGGTACATGCAGGACGCCTCGTTCACCCGCTTCCGCGAGCTGGGCGTGACGCTCACGGCGCCGCAGAGCTTCGCCCGCCGCTTCGGCGGCCGCGCGCTCTCGGCCACGTTCTCCGCCCGCAACCTGAAGGTCTGGACCAGCTACAAGGGGATCGACCCCGAGAGCAACTACGGCCAGACCGACGTGCCGACCGACTTCCAGACGGCGCCGCCGCCGAGCTACTACACCGTTCGGGTCAACCTCGGCTTCTGACGCCCCAAGGAGAAAGACATACTCATGCAGATCACACGCAAGTCAGTCGGCACCCGGCTGCGCGTGGCCCTGGGGACGGCGGCCGCCGCCGTCCTCCTGGCCGGGTGCAGCACCGATGACATCCTCCAGGTGACCGACCCGGACATCATCAACCCGGGCGACGTGTCGTCGCCCGACGGCGCCGAGGCGGTGCGGATTGGAGCGCTGGCGCGCTTCAACGGCGCCACCAGCGGCTACAACGGCGGCAGCTCGGGCGAAACGCTGTGGATCTACAGCGGCCTGCTGGCCGACGAGTGGCAGACCAGCGACACCTTCGCGCAGCGCATCGAGACCGACCAGCGCCGCGTGCAGGACAGCAACGCCAACATCGCCAACGGCTACCTGTACGCCCACCGCGCCCGCGTGTCGGCCGCGCAGGCCATCCGCTCGCTGGCCCAGTTCTCGCCCAGCGCGCCCAAGTGGCAGACGGCCGAGCTGTACTTCGTCGAGGCGTACATCGAGAACATGCTGGCCGAGCACTTCTGCAACGGCATCGCGTTCAGCGACGTGATCGACGGGGTGGACTCGTACGGCCCGCAGGTCACCAACGCCGACGTGTACGCCCGCGCCCTGGCGCATGCCGACTCGGGGCTGTCGGTGCTGGGCGCCGGCACCAGCGCGCAGGAGACCAAGATCCGCAACGCGCTGCAGGTCACGCGGGGCAAGATCCTGGTGAACCTGGGCCGCTTCAGCGACGCGGCCGCGGCGGTGGCCAGCGTGCCCACGAACTACGGGTACGAGAACCAGCACTCGCTGACCACCAAGACCAACACGGTCGCGGAGATGAACGGCGTCAGCCGGCGCTACACCATGGGCGACAACGAGGGCACCAACGGCCTTCCGTACGTGTCGGCCAACGACCCGCGCCTGCCCACCTGCACGGGGGTGTCCACCCCCACCAGCACGCGGTGCCAGCAGCGCGGCTTCACCACCTCGAACACGGCCTTCAACACCACCAACGTCACGCCGCTGCGGGTGCAGCTGCGCTGGCCGGCGCAGAACAGCCCCGACACCGTGGTCAACGGCATCGAGGCGCGTCTGATCCAGGCCGAGGCGCAGATGCGCGCGGGCAACTTCAGCGGCGCCGGCGGCACGCTGGAGATCCTGAACCAGCTGCGCACGGCGGCGGTGAACGCGGGCACCACGGGCGGCGCGGGCGTGGCCGGCCTGCCGGCGCTCACCGATCCGGGCACGGCGGTGGACCAGCAGAACCTGTTCTTCCGCGAGAAGGCGTTCTGGCAGTACAGCAAGGGTACCCGCCTGGGTGACATGCGCCGCCTGATCCGGCAGTACGGGCGCACGGCCGAGTCGGTGTTCCCCACCGGGAGCTTCGCCGAGGGCGGCACCTACGGGCCCGACGTGAACCTGCCCCTGCCGCAGCAGGAGCAGAACAACCCGAACTTCCACGGGTGCCTGGACCGCGCCGCCTGACGCGGACCCGGCGCACCACGGAAGCGTGAGAAGGCCCGGCGAGCTCTGCTCGCCGGGCCTTTCTTCGTCTGCCGGGACCCGCTGCGTTCAGCGCCGCGTGGGCACCAGCTCGCTCTGCAGCCGCTCGATCAGGGCGGCGTCCACGCCGTACATCCGGGCCACGTACCCCAGCGTCACGCCGTCGTCGCGCAGCTCGCGCAGGTGGTCGGCGGCCAGCCGGCGGATGAGCAGCTCGGCCGGGTCGGGCTCGATCTCGGTAACGGGAAGCGCGCGGATCGGGCGCGCCGGTGCGCTGTTGTCGCGGGGTTCGAGCAGGGGGGCTTCTGCGTGCATGTTCCAGGGCTGGGAGCGGCGTGTCCGCGCATGATTTCGCTCGCGACAGAGGCGCATTTCGCGTGCCGCACACGGCGCACCGCATGTTTGCGAAACACGGGGAACGGGAAGCTTCGCGCGCGCCCAACCGGTTCAGGCAGGCAGGTTTGGGCGTGTTTGGCGCCGGGGTGTTAGCGGCGGGCGTAAATCTGACACTTTCGGCGGGCGAAAATCTGACAGTCGGCATCGCACTCGTGGCGGTCTGCGCGTGAGGTGAGCGCGCGGGCGGCCGATCCCACAGGTTGGCTCCTCCACCCCAAGCGGAGGA
>NZ_DATIND010000022.1 GCF_035474595.1 Longimicrobium sp. | reverse complement strand
CGGACGAGAACGCGCTGGCGGTCGACAAGGCGCGCTACATCGGCGACGCGGTGGCGGCGGTGGCGGCGGTGGACGAGGACACGGCCAACCGCGCGGTGGAGCTGATCCGCGTGGAGTACGAGGTGCTGGAGGCCATCCTGGACCCCTTCGAGGCCGCCCGCCGCACGGACGTGCAGATCCACGAGGCCAAGAAGGCCGGGCACAACGGCAACATCAGCAAGATCGTCAAGCTGGACTTTGGCGAGGTGGAGCGCGGGCTGCGCGAATCCGACGTCGTCATCGAAGGCGAGTACTTCTTCGAGGGCACCACGCACGTGCCCATCGAGCCGCACTGCGCCATCGGGATGTGGGAAGAGGGCGGCGCGCCGGGCGGGCGGCTGACGGTCTGGTCATCCACCCAGGTGCCCCACTACCTGCACCGCGAGCTGGCCAAGGTGCTGGAGCTGGACCCGGCGCGCGTCCGCGTCATCCAGCCCACCGTCGGCGGTGGATTCGGGGGGAAGAGCGAGCCGTTCGACCTGGAGTTCTGCGTCGCGAAGCTGGCGATGAAGACCGGGCGCCCGGTGAAGATCCTCTACACCCGCGAGGAAGTGTTCCTGGCGCACCGCGGCCGGCACCCGTTCAAGATGCGCTACCGCGTGGGCGCCACGGCGGACGGGAAGCTGACGGCGGTGGATGCGAAGACGCTGCTGGACGGCGGCTCGTACTCGTCGTTCGGGCTGGTGACCACCTACTACTCGGGGCAGCTGCTGACCGCGCCGTACGAGATGCCGGCGTACCGCTTCCACTCCACCCGCGTCTTCACCAACAAGCCGGCGTGCGGGCCCAAGCGCGGCCACGGCAGCGTGCAGCCCCGCTTCGCCTTCGAGGTCTCGCTCGACAAGCTGGCCGAGCGGCTGGCCATCGACCCCATCGAGCTGCGCCGCCGCAACTTCATGGGCGGCTACCGGCGCACGGTGAACGAGCTGCGGGTGACGTCCAACGGCTTCCTGCAGTGCCTCGATTCCGTCGAGCGCGCCAGCGGGTGGAAGACGAAGCACCGGAAGATGGGGTTCGGGCGCGGGGTGGGCGTGGCCGGCTCGTGCTACATCTCGGGGACCAACTACCCCATCTACCCCAACCGGATGCCGCAGTCGGCCGTGCAGATCCAGGTGGACCGCAGCGGCCGGGTCACGGTGTTCAGCGGCGCCAGCGACATCGGGCAGGGCTCGGACAGCGTCCCCGCGTACATCGTCTGCGAGGAGCTGGGGGTGCCGCTGGACTACGTGCGCGTCCTGGCCTCCGACACCGACCTGACGCCGGTGGACCTGGGCGCGTACTCGTCGCGCGTCACCTTCATGATGGGCAACGCCTGCGTCGACGCCGCGCGCAAGATCCGCAAGCAGGTGCAGGAGGCGGTCGCCGAGGAGTGGGGCGTGAACCCCAACCGCGTCCTCCTGGCCGGCGGGCGGGCGATGGACGGGCAGGACACGGGGCGGAACATCCCCATCCGCGAGGCGTTCAACCTGGCCGAGGCGCGCTTCGGGACGCTGGGCGCGGTGGGCAGCTACAACACGCCCAAGGACGTGCACGGCGACTACCGCGGGGGGACGATCGGCGCCAGCCCGGCGTACTCGTTCACCGCGCACGTGGCCGAGGTGGAGGTGGACCCCGACACCGGCTTCGTGGAGGTGAAGACGATCTGGGTGGCGCACGACTGCGGCCGCGCGCTGAACCCCACGATCGTGGAGGGGCAGATGGAGGGCTCGGCGTACATGGGCTTCGGCGAGGCGCTGATGGAGGAGCACATCCTGAAGGACGCCGAGCACGGCCGCGCCGGGCTGCACAACGCGCCCAGCCTGCTGGACTACCGCATCCCCACCTCGCTCGACACGCCGGAGCTGCGGTCGCTGATCGTGGAATCCATCGACCCCGAGGGCCCGTACGGCGCGAAGGAGGCGGGCGAGGGTCCGCTGCACCCGTCCATCCCCGCGATCGCCAACGCCATCTACGATGCGGTGGGGGTGCGCATGGACTCGCTTCCGTTCTCGCCGCCGCGCGTGTGGCGCGCGCTGCAGGAAAAGGCCGCCGCCCGGCGCGAGCCCGAGCGCTTCGCGGCGGATTGAGCCGCGCGAAAGCGGCCACCGTGAACTATCGCGCGTTCCTGTCCTGTTTCGTTAGCTTTCCGGAGCACGTGACGCTCCGGACGGCAGAGATCTCCGCCGTGCCGTGCGTGAATGGAGAACCGAGATGAAGATCCTCAAGCTCCCTCGACCGGCAACCGTCCAGGACCTGCTCGACCTGGACGAAAAGGCGGAGATCGTCAATGGGCAGATCGTACTGATGGGCAAGCCCGGTGTTCGCCCGGCTCGCGCCGCAGCCCGGATCTGGAAGAGCCTGGAGCAGCACGAGCTCACCATCGGCGGCGGCGTGTCCGTTCCCGAAGGCGGTGACTTCCTCGTCCAGCTTCCGAACCGCGAGTCGTTCAGTCCCGACGCCTCGTGGTATTACGGCGCCGAGGTCGATGGGCCGGTGGACGGTCCTCCGGCTCTGGCGGTGGAGGTCCGCAGCCCTGGTGACTACGGGCTGCGCGCCGAGCGGAACATGGCCGCGAAGCGTGCGGAATACTTCGCAGCGGGCACTCAGGTCGTGTGGGACGTGGATTGCCTCCGCGAGCAGCTGATCCGCGTCTACCGCGCCGACGATCCCGAGACTCCCACGGTCTACCATCGTGGCGAGATCGCAGAGGCCGAACCGGCAGTGCCCGGCTGGCGCTTCCCGGTGGACGCGCTGTTTCCCCGCGGCTGACTGGCATCGTCATCCATGGCGAAGACGATCTCCGGCTACGCGGCGTACCGCTTCCTGATCAGGGTCAAGCGTGGCCAGTGGCGCTTCGAGGCCGGAGAACTGTTCGTCCTCGACTTCGGGCGAAGGGCCACGGTTCACGATCTTCGCTGGGTGAAAGGCCAGGCCGAGATCGTCGACGACAAGTTGGTGGTCATGGCGCCGTCCGGGTGGCGAAATGCGAGGGCCCGCGGTGCCCTTCTTCACGCCCTGAAGATGTACGAGCGCGACAATCCCGGTGAAGGAGTGGTCGTCAGCTCCAGCGTTGCCTTTCTCGTGGAGGCACCGCATCGGCGCTCGATCTGCGCTGACGTGTCGTGGTACACCGGCCCGAGTTCGATTCTGGACTTTCCGCCCCTGCCGCCCGTGTTCGCGGCGGAGGTCCGCGACTATGCCAACTATGGCGACGAAGCCGAGGAGCACTTCGCCATCAAGCGCGCGGACTACTTCGCCGCGGGGACGCAGGTGGTGTGGGACGTGGACGTGCTGCGCGAGGAGCTGATCCGCGTCTACCGCGCGGACGATCCGGAGCATCCCACGATCTACCGCCGCGGCGAGATCGCGGACGCGGAGCCGGCGGTGCCCGGGTGGCGCTTCCTCGTCGACGAGCTGTGGGACTGAGCGATCCGGCTCCGTCCCGCTGTTCCATCCCTCCTAGAAATCCTGATCTCCCTCTCCGTGCCTTTCCGATCCATCTCACCGCTTCGTCCGATGACTCGCATCCGCGCGGCGCTCTGCGTTGCGGCGGCGCTGTGCCTCGCCGCGTGCGTGCCGCCGGACGCGGGGGCGCGGCCGGACGACGGCGCGCCGCGGCGTCTGGCGGAGTCGCGCCGGGGGGACGGCGGCGGCGCGCGCGAGCGGGAGGAGTGGTGGCCGCCCACGCCGGTGCCGGTGGAGACGCTGCGGGGCGTGCTCCCGGAATCGGTCGCGGGGATGGCGCGGAGCGACCGGGGCTCGGTGGACGTGAATGCGGCCATCGTCGCTCTGACGGCGGCGGAGGTCGCGTTCACCTCGCCGGACGGCGCGCGCGGCGTGGGCTTCTACGTCTCCGACGCCGGGTCGGCGGACGTGGGCGCGGGGCTGGAGATCTTCCTCGGCCTCGCCAACGGCTTCCAGCACGAGGGGCAGGGCGGATACGACCGCGCGATCACCCTCCGGGGCTATCCGGCGCACGAGACCTTCGAGCGCGACGGGTACGGCCGCACGCGCTCCGAGATCACCGCCGTCGCCGCGGGGCGCTTCTTCGTGGTCGTGGGCGGATACGGACTGGCCGAGGGCGACCTGGCGAAGCTGGCGCAGGAGATCGACTTCGGCGCGCTGCAGCGGCTGCGCGGCTACGGCGGCGCGCCGGCGACGAACGCCGCGGACGAGCAGCCCACCCACCGCGTGCCCCCGAGTGAGGAAGTACGCGCCCCCCGCCGAACGGATTCCATCCCATGAGATTTCCTTTACTCATCGCCGCGGTCGCGACGCTCGCCGCGTCGCCGCTGGCGGCGCAGCACTGCTGGCCCACGAGCATCGCGCTGGTGGTGCGCGACCCGCGCGGCGCGGTGCTCGACCCGCGCCCGCTGATGGACAGCCTGAGCTACGCGCCGGCGCGAGGGCAGGGCGCGGACTTCCAGGTGCGCGCCGCGCGGATTCATCCCGACGACACGAACGAGTTCGACCAGCCGGGTGGGATCCCCGTGATCGTGTGGTACGGGCAGGGCGATTGCCGCGTGGACGTGCGCGAGGTGGTGCTGCGCCGCGGCGGCGCGGTGATGCGGCTGTGGATGGACCTGCACCTGGATTCGGAGCGGCGGCCGGGCCCATCGGACTACCTCCTGAAAGCGCCGCAGTTCGCCGCCGGCACCTGGCGGCTGGACGTGTGCATGCTCCCCGAGCCGAAGACGAACACCTACGGCGCGATCCCGGCGCGGTGGACGCGCGTCTCCGCGTCGGGCGACGCCGCCCTCCCTTGGCAGGCGCCGCAGGGCTGCGGCGGAAGGCGCTGACGTGGACCGCCTCCCGCTCTTTCCGCTCCCCACGGTGCTCCTTCCGGGCGCGCCGATGCCGCTGCACATCTTCGAGCCGCGCTACCGGCAGATGGTGGCGCGGTGCGTGGAGGGCGACAGCCGCTTCGGGCTGGTCTACCACGACCCGGACCGCGACGGACCCTTCCACGCCGACGAGGCGCGGGTCGGCACCGTCGCGCGCATCCTCAAGTACCAGCCGCTGCCGGACGGCCGCTCGCTCATCTTCTGCGTCGGCGAGGAGCGCTTCACCATCCGCGAGGAGATCGAGGACGGCGCGCCGTACTACGAGGCGGTGGTCACGCCGTACCAGGACGCGGGCGATGCCGGTCCCGATCTCGCCGAGCGGCGGCGCGGCTCCATCGGCCTGTTCCACCGCGTGCTGCGCGAGGCCGTGGAGGCGGAAGAGCCGCCGCCCGAGATCGACGAGAGCAGCGAGGTCGCGTTCCGCATCGCGCAGACGATCCGCGTGGATCCCGCGTGGCAGCAGAGCCTGCTGGAGACGCGGAGCGAGTCCGAGCGCCTGGACCTGATCGACATCCTCCTGCGCACCGTGCTCGCGGCCCACGCGCGCGGCGAGTGGCACCCGGACGGCGACGGAGACGAGGATCTCTCCGCGATGTGATCGATGCGGGGCACTCCATCTACCGAAAACGAACGAGCGGGGCGAGACTGAAGCCGGTCTCGCCTCCGCTGTCTGTCGTACCAAAGCCTCTGAAAGACGGGATCGAACGCGGGGATCGATCGCGCAATCCGGCAGCGCACGTGCGGCCTCGCTTATAGATCCTTCGGCCTGCAACCGGTTGTGCGGGGCAACGACGGTGTGGCCGTCCTCAGGATGACGTCTCTCTGTGCGTTTGCCATGCACAGGTGATTGTCAGATCCGGTATGATTTCAACCATCTTCTATTAACCCCACGTCCGCCCAGCGCAGTTCGGGCTCGCGGTCGATCTCGCCGATCTCGGCGGCGAAGCGGTAGTAGGCGCGCAGGCCCTCGATCATCGGCGCGTCCAGCTCGAACGAGAGGCCGGCCCAGTACGCGTCCAGGAACGCCGGAGTGAAGCCGAAGTGCGCGGCCCACCGCCGCGCCAGATCGCCGCGATGCTCGGTCCCGTACATGCGCGAATCGAGCAGGGCGCGATGGAGATCGCGCAGCTGCGCGTCCGATCCGCCGGCCGCCTGCCACACGGCGAAGGCGAACGGCAGCCCCGTCATCTCCCACCACACCGCGCCCAGGTCGTAGCGGAACGGCATCTCCGGGTGCAGCCCGTCGCGCAGCGCCACGTCGCCGATGAACAGCGCGGCGTCGGCGCCGGCGGCGAACGGGTCCTCTCGCGCCTGGTCGAACCAGACGGCGCGCGGGCGCACGCCCCACTTCTTCGCCAGCAGGATCTTCAGCAGCACCACCGACGTCGCGGAGGCGGTCGGCATCGCCACGGTGGCGCCCGCCAGCTCGGCCGGGTCGCGGCGCGAGAGGAAGAGGATGCTGCGCACCGGCCCGCGCGAGCCGATCACGAAGTCGGGGAGGATGCGGTAGAGGCCGGCGTGGCGCGCGTACTCGATGCTGGAAGACGGGGCGACGTCGATCTCGCCGCGGTCCAGCAGCCCGTTCAGCACGCCGGGGATGCCCTCGGTGATGGCGATCCCGTCCGGGGCGCCGCAATCCATCAGCCGCGCGTGGACGGGGAAGCAGTTGCTGTAGGTGATGTGGCCCAGGCGCAGCGGCCGCCGTTCGTCTTCCATCTTCCCATCCGGTGATGCAAACAAGAGCGCCGGCACACATCCGTGTACCGGCGCCGCCAAAGTCTGCACCGGGCCAGCCGCCGTCAATACCGCCCGGTCGAAAACCTCCGCCCACCGCCCCTCCGGAGGGCGAGCGAGGCTACCCCGCCACCGGGCGGCGGGGGCGCGTCATTCCCAGCACGGATGGTTGCGCGTGCAGCCGGTGTTCTGGCACGTCGATACGCAGGTGACGCAGGTGTTCTCGTAGCACGTCCCGCAACCGGTGCCGTACAGCTCCGTGGCCTCGTTCGCGCGCACGGTCCCGCGCTTCCCGGCTTCCCCATCGGTGCCGAAGCTTTCCACGGCCAGCGAGTCGATGTTCAGGCTGAGCTTCTTCATACGGTCCTCCTGAAGCGTTGAAACGGGATGGCCCCGGGATGCGGCGAGTCTCCGCAGCCCATGCGATTAATGACGCAAAACATGATCCGCTCCAGGAATACCTCTGCCGGCCGCCACCCGTCTTCGCATGATCACCGTCCCAGGATCACCCATCCTCGACGGCACCATCCGCCGCCGCCTCATCCCCGCAGCTCGCCCACCCGCGCGTGCGCCATCTCCAGCTGCTCCGGACGGCCGATGTCGATCCATGTGCAATCATCCACCCGGAAGGGGAGGATCGTCTCCCCCGCCCCGGCCAGGCGGAGGTACGGGTCGAGGATGGAGAACGCGCCGCGCTCCGCCAGCAGCGCGAAGACGCGCGGCGAGAGGACGTGAATCCCCCCGAAGGCCAGCTTCCGGACCTCGCCGGCGGCGTCGCGAACCCGCAGGTCGAGGCCTTTCTTCGCATCCGTGCGCCCCATCAGCCCGCGATCGTCGAAGAGGAGGTGGCGCGCGGTGTCGCGCTCCATCACCGCCAGCGTGGCCAAGGCCCCGCTCCGCACGTGCGCGCGGTACATCTCCGCCAGCGGCACGTCGGTGAGGATGTCGGAATTGTGCAGGAAGAAAGGCGTGTCCTTGCGGAAGAGAGGTTCGCCGTGGACCAGCGCGCCGCCGGTTTCCAGCGGCTCGCCGGGCTCGGGGGAGACGTGCCACTCCACGCCGAAGCCGTCCCGCTCGCGCAGGAACGCCTCCACCTGCTCGCCGAGATGCGAGGTGTTGACGATCAGCCGGTCCGCGCCCGCGGCGATCAGGCGCCGCGCCACGCGCTCCAGCATGGGCACGCCGCCGACGGGGATGAGCGGCTTGGGCGTGCGGTCGGTGAGGGGGCGGAGGCGCGTGCCCAGCCCCGCCGCCAGGATCATGGCGTCCACGGCCGCGCTACCGGGCCGCGCCGGCGGGCTGCGTTTCCGCCTCGGCCTCGGACTCCGCCTCGGGCTGCGGGCGGTTGGCCGGCCAGTTCCCCTCCTCGCGGTGGTGCACGGCCACGTTCACCGAGGGAAAGTTCTTCTTCAGGTGCTCCGCCAGGCGGTTGGCGAAGTACACCGAGCGGTGCTGCCCGCCCGTGCACCCGAACCACACGGAAAGCGAGGTGAAGCCGCGGAGGAGGTAGACGCCGACGGAGTTGTCGATCAGCCCGCAGACGTGCTCCCAGAACTCCTCCACCTCCGGCATCGACGCCAGGAACTCGATCACCGGCTCGTCGCACCCGCAGAGCGGCGAGTACTCCGAATAGCGCCCCGGGTTGTGGATGGCGCGGCAGTCGAAGACGAAGCCGCCGCCGTGGCCGCCGCTGTCGTCCGGGTAGCCGCCCTTGTAGCTGAAGCTTCCCACGTTCACCGTCAGCCCCGGCGCCGCCTTCGGCTGCGATCTGCGCAGCGAGCCCGACGCGCAGATGCGCTCGAACACCGCGCGCAGCTCCGGCAGCTCCACGGGGATGAAGCCAGTCTCCAGGATGCGCTCGATGTTGCGGATGGCCTGCGGCACGCTCTGCAGGAAGCGCGGCTTGCGCTCGTAGAAGCCGCGGTAGCCGTACGCGCCCATGGCCTGCATGATCCGCACGAGCACGTACCCGCGGAAGTGCTGGCGGAAGCGCGCCCGGTCCACGTTGGGAAGATGCCGGTCCAGCGCGTCCAGGTAATGCTCCAGCAGCTCCTCGCGCAGCTCCTCGGGCACGCCCGCCTTGGGGTCGATGAGGAGCGAGGCCACATCGTACTGCAGCGCGCCGCGCCGGCCGCCCTGGTAGTCGATGAACCACGGCTCCCCGTCGCGCAGCATGATGTTGCGGCTCTGGAAGTCGCGATACAGGAAGTGGCGCGTGTCGGCGCCCAGCAGGAAGGTGGCGAAGCGGCGGAAGTCCTTCTCCAGCCGCGCCTCGTTGAACGGGACGTGCGCCAGCTTCAGGAAGTGGTACTTGAAGTAGTTCAGGTCCCACAGGATCGACTGCCGGTCGAACGCCGCGCGCGGATAGGCCACCGAGTAGTCCACCGCCTTCCCGCCCTCCACCTGGAAGCGCGGCAGCAGCTCCAGGATGCGCCGGTAGACAGGGACCATCGCCGCCGGGAAGGGGCTGGCGCCGTCGGCCTTGCGCGCCAGCGACAGCCCGTCGAAGAGCGTGGTCTCGCCCAGGTCTTCCTCCACGTACAGCCCCGCCTTCTCGTCCACCCCGTAGATCTCGGGAACGGGGAGGGCGATGGAGCGGAAGGCCTCGGTGTACGACAGGAACGCGCGGTTCTCCTCGCGGTCGGGACCCACCACGCCGATCGCCGTCTCCATGGCGTCGCCGACCATGCGATACATCTGCCGCTGCGACCCGTCGCCGTCCAGCGGAAGGATGGAGACGGGGTTCTTGCCGAACTTCTGCCTGAACAGGCGCCGGAAGATCTGCTGCACGGAGATGCCCTGCGTATAGGCCACGGAAACGGAAACGGGAGCACAACATAGCACGCAACGCCGGTGCCGTCAGCGGGCACCGGCGCGGCGTGCGCGGGAAGGATCAGATGCGGGGAAGTCTCCGAAGCGGCTTGCGTGCGGCATGCCGGACCGTAAGGACCCGAACGTGCCGCTGCTGGACCAGAAAAATGATGCGGTAGTCGCCATGCATCAGGTGCCGCACCACCCGCGACACGTGCACCGACTCCGGCGCGAGCGCGCATCGCGACGGCATTTCTTCGAGGGAGAGGATCGCCTCGGAGATCCCGTCCAGCCACCGGTCGGCGGTCGCCGGAGCGCGCTTCAGCAGATACTGGTACGCCTGCTCGATGTCGCGCTCGGCCCGTGGCTGAACGATCACTCCGTAGTAGGTCAACCGGATCTCCGGGCTCGTTTGCGGATGCCTTCGATGGCGGCGCGCGCGGGCTTGCCCTCGCCGCGCTCGACGGACGCCAGCCCCTCCTGCACGGCCAGGATGGCCTCGGCACGCTCGACCTTGTCGAGCAGTTCCTGGTAGCTGGCGGCGTCCTGCACCACGAGCTCGGCGCGGCCGTTCACGGTCAGCACCGACGGGAGGCCGCTGTCGCGCAGCCGTGCGAGGTGGCTCCTGGCGTTGCGCTGGAACTCGGTGAGCGAGTAGATGTCGCGCAGGTTGATCATGGGTGCACCTCGTGAGCAGTGAATTCGCTGCTCACAAGATGCGTATCTCACGATGTCGCGTCAACTCTCCCATCACGAGGCGCCCATTGTAAACGACACTCCCTAGGCGCGCAAGAGTGTAGCTTTGTGACCACTACCGCCAGTTTGTGGAAGAGGGTGACCGAGCTACGGTGCGATGGTCGCGCGGATCTCCCCGAACGCTTCGTCGAGGGGCATCGTCTCGCCGGCTGCGACGTCCGCACGCCCGCGCTGGATGACGAGGATCGTTTCAGCGCGGTCTACAACCTCCAGCAGCCGGTAGTACGCTTCCGCGCTCTGGACCACCAGCTCGGAACGCCCGTTGACGGTGAGCACCGCCGGCCGCCCCGTCTCCCGAAGCCTGGCGATGTGTTCGCGCGTGTTGCGCGTGAAGTCGGTGAGCGGGTAGATGTCGCGAAGATCCGGCATCGTACACTCCGGGCGCCGGTGCAAATCAGATGAACGGAGTGAAGATCATCAAATCAAACGGAATGCGCAAGCCCTGCCTCCGGTGATGGCATGGACATGGCGCGGGTGGCGGGGACAACCCACTCACCTGCCGGAGACCGAGATGGCGAACCGCCTGGCGAACGAGACGAGCCCGTACCTGCTGCAGCACGCGCACAACCCGGTGGACTGGTATCCCTGGGGCCCCGAGGCCATGGAGCGGGCGCGGGCCGAGGAGCGGCCCATCCTCCTGTCCGTGGGCTACTCGGCGTGCCACTGGTGCCACGTGATGGAGCGCGAGTCGTTCGAGAACCACGAGACGGCCGCGCTGATGAACGAGTTGTTCGTGAACATCAAGGTCGATCGTGAGGAGCGGCCGGACGTCGACTCCATCTACATGACCGCCGTGCAGCAGATGACCGGGCACGGCGGCTGGCCCATGACCATGTTCCTGACGCCCGCCGGCGAGCCGTTCTACGGCGGCACCTACTACCCGCCCGAGGCACGCTACGGGATGCCGTCGTTCCGCCAGGTGCTGCGTGCCGTCGCCGAGGCGTGGCGCGACCGCCGCGACGACGTGGTGCGCAGCGCGGGCGAGATGCGCGACGCCCTGGCGCAGTCCGCCGCTGTCCGCCCGTCCGCCGCGTCCAGCGTCGATGCGTCGGTGCTGGACGCGGCGGAGGCGTCGCTGGCGGGGCGCTTCGACGCGCGGTGGGGCGGGTTCGGCGGTGCGCCCAAGTTCCCGCAGGCCATGACGCTGGAGTACCTGCTGCGCCAGTGGAAGCGCACCGGCGGTGCGGAGGCGCTGCGGATGGCGGAGACCACGCTGCGGCGCATGGCGGAGGGGGGGATGTACGACCACGTGGGCGGCGGCTTCGCGCGGTACAGCGTGGACGCGCAGTGGCTGGTGCCGCACTTCGAGAAGATGCTGTACGACAACGCGCTGCTGGCCCGCGCGTACCTGCACGCCTGGCAGGCCACGCACGACGATGCGCACCGCCGCGTGGTGGAGGAGACGCTGGGCTGGGTGGAGCGGGAGATGACCTCGCCCGGGGGCGGCTTCTACAGCGCGCTGGACGCGGACAGCGAGGGCGAGGAGGGGAAGTTCTACCTGTGGACGCCGGACGAGGTCGACGCGCTCCTCGGCCCGGAGGACGGACCGCTCTTCCGGCGCTACTACGACGTGAGCGAGGGCGGCAACTTCGAGGGGAGGAACATCCTCCACACCGCCCACGCGCTGGACGACCTCGCGCCGGCCGCCGGCGTGGCGCCGGAGCGGCTGCGCGCGGTGGTGGAGCGCGGGCGGCGGGTGCTGTACGAGGCCCGGGCCAAGCGCGTCTGGCCGGGGCTGGACGACAAGGTGCTGGCCTCGTGGAACGCGATGATGCTGCACGCCTTCGCCGAGGCGGCGCGGGTGTTCGAGCGCGAGGACTGGCGCGCGATCGCGGTGCGGAGCGCGGAGTTCCTGACCTCGGCGCTGCGGCCGGAGGGGCGGCTGCTGCGAACGTACAAGGGCGGACGGGCGAAGATCCCCGCCTTCCTGGAGGACCATGCGCTGCTGGTGGACGCGCTGGTCGCCGTGTACGAGGCCACGTGGGACGCGCGCTGGGTGCGCGAGGCGCGGTCGCTGGCGGACGACATGCTGGCGCACTTCTGGGAGGACGGCGAGGGCGTGTTCTACGACACCGCGTCGGACGCGGAGGCGCTGGTGGTGCGCCCGCGCGACGTGTTCGACAACGCCACGCCCTCGGGCAACTCCGCGGCGGTGATGGCGCTGCTGCGCCTGGGCGAGCTCACCGGCGAGGCGCGCTACCGCGAGGTGGCCGAGCGCGTGCTGGCGGGGATGGGCGACCTGATGGCGCGCGTGCCGATGGGCTTCGGCCACCTGCTCTGCGCGCTGGACTTCTCCATCTCCGCGCCGGTGGAGATCGCCATCGTCGGCGACGCGGCGTCGGACGAGGCGCGGGCGCTGCTTCGCACCGTCTCCCACGCGTATCTCCCCAACGCCGTGCTGGCGGGGAAGGGTGATGGGGATGGCGGCGCGGACGACCTCATCCCCCTCCTCCGCGACCGCGCGGCACTCGGCGGCCGCGCGACGGCGTACGTCTGCGAGCGGCTGGCGTGCCAGCAGCCGGTGACGGACCCGGCCACCCTGGCGGAGCAGCTCGGGATCTGAATCGAAGGATTTCACGCAGGAAGCAGGGCAGCGGAGGAATTCTCCGCTGTCCTGCTTCTCCGTGTGGAATTCGTCCTTTCGCCTACCCCGACACGCGCTCGATGTCGGCGATGGCGCGGGCGACGTAGCGGGGGACGTGCGGACCGCCGCGGTCCAGGTCGATGGACTGCAGCGCGGAGGACGCGTCCACCAGCCATCCCTGCTCGCGCGCGAAGCCGGGGAGGGCGATGTCGAGCTCGTCCACCTGCTGGTCGATGCGCGCCAGCAGCTCGCGGAGCGCGGGGATCATGCGGCCGCGGTCGCCCGCATCGGCGGCGGCGAGGGCGCGGAAGCCCTCCACGGCCTCGGCGCAGAGACGGCGGAACGCGGGCGGATGCGGAGGCGGGGATTCGTCGGACATGGACACGCAACTTGGGCGCACGTTCGTGCGCGGTCAACGCTTCTCCATCACCCCGCCGAAACGTCCAATCCCCGGGCGAGGACGCTTGGCGCGCCGCGGGGGGCGATGCTAATCTGTGTCTCCCCATCTCCATCGACCTCATCATCCAGCTTTCCGACGATGCCGTCCTGCCGCCGCATCTCCGCCCTGCTGCTCGCCCTCGCCGCCGCGCGCACCGCCGGCGCGCAGCAGACCGCGTCGCCGGTGGGGACGTGGGAGCTGGTGCGGGCCGAAGGGCGGGCGCTGCCGAGCATGATCCGCCCGTCGACTACGTGGGCGGAGTGCAACGACACGCAGGTGGTGCAGTCGTGGGCCACCGGCGGGCAGCTGCTGATCCTGCCGGACGGACGCGCGGCCTACTACGTCTCCGCGCGGGTGCTGTGCTACCTGGAGCGCAACGGCTGGGCGCGCGGGAAGTGGGGGACGTGGACGGTGCGGGGCGACAGCATCGCCTTCCGCTGGTTCGACGACCGCGAGGCGGCGCAGCTGAACGACGGCAGCGGGCAGATGCGGATCGGCGACTTCACCTGGCGGCGCGCGGCGGCGGAGGCGGTGCCGTTCGCGGTGGACACCGCGGCGCACGCGGCGTTCTCGCATGTGAACGCGGCCGCGGTCCGGCGTCTGGCCACCGCACGCGGCGACGTGGCGATGCGGCGCCACTACTCGTGCTCGGAAGACCAGCTCACGGCGAAGGTGCCGACGGTGGCGGAGGATACGGCGGGGCTGGGGGCGATGGTGGCCTCCGCCGCGCCCGGATGGCACCTGGCGACGGAGATGGAGATCGCCTGCCGGATCACCATGCGCCCGGACTCGTTCGGGCTGAGCGGCCCGGTGCCGCTGCATCCGCTGGAGGCGGAGCCGGAGTTCGGGAGCGGCCGCGCGTGGTGGGTGCGCCCCGCCGACCTGGACGGCGACGGCAAGCTGGACCGCGTGGTCACGCTCACCAGCGACGCCAGCAACCAGCGCGGAGCCACGCTCGTCGTCTTCGGCGCGGGCACGAGCCAGCGCCTGGACTTCGACGGCGCGACGGTGCGGCTCCGCGGCGCGCCGGTGAACCCCCGCCGCCCCCGCGGCTGCGTCCTCCCGCGCGACGCCGTCGCCCACGCGGGCACCCTGTACTACTGGCAGGACGGGCAGATGGTGACGCTCGCGCCCAACCAGTGCCCATCTCCATCCCGCTGATCTTCTTCGCGTCTCCTGGCATCGCTGGATCAGCGGTTTTCAGGTCACGGGATGATGCCGCCGACCGCGCCGGAAAGGGATCCGCCGAGCGAGCCGCCCGCGTTCAGCAGCCCGCCGGCCTGCGAGGTGGCGCTCGCGCCGAGGCTGCCGGCCGCGTTCACGCCGCCGGTGGGGCCGCGCAGCATGGCGTCCACGCTGCCGGTGGCGGCCAGGCGCGTGATGGCGCGGTCGCTGGCGTTGCGCCCCAGCTGCCCGGCGATGGCCGCCGCGGAGCCGCGGAAGTCGCCGCTCTCCGCGCCGAGACGCGCCAGCGCATCCAGCGAGGCGGTAAGCGAGCGGCGGGCGGGCGCGCGCTCCGCGATCATGGCCAGGTCAGCGCGCGGCGCCCCGGCCGCCATTGCCCGCGCGCCGGCGGCGATCTCGGCCTGAGTCGGCTGGCGCTCGCCGCCGTCTCCCAGCGCCGCGCGGGAGACGGCCAGCCGCGTGTACGCATCCGCCGCGGCGCGCGCCGCCTGCGCCTCCGACGCTCCGCGTGCCCGCGCGTCCGCCGCCGCGCGGGCGACGACCTCCGGCGGGAGCCCCGCATCCGCCGCCGCGCGCACGCTCACGTCCGCCGAGGCCGCCGCGCGCGAATCCCCGTTCGCCTCCGCGCGCGCCGAAACGCTCGTCCGCACCGAAGCCGAGGCCTGCGCCGCCAGCATGGCGGGCGCGATCAGCATCGCCATCGCGGCGACGTACGAAATACGCTTCATCATCTTCATCTCCCAACGCTGTTTACGATCATCTTCCCGCGGGACGACGGCCATCCCCGCACCGCCATCCCATCGTACTTCCGTACCCACGCACTTCCGCACTCACACACTCACGCACTTCCCCTCAGCTCGCCGTCACCTGCACCGCGCTCGCGAACGCCGTCTCGCTGACCGTGTGCGTGGTCGCGCTCGCCTGGTTCAGCCACACGTCGCTGTTCAGGTTGATCAGCAGGTGCGACGTGGCGCCCGCGTTCACGTTCGCGGCGATGGCGCGCTCCACGGTGACGCTGCCGTCGCCCTGCGTGTCCACGTTCACGCTGCCGGAAAGCAGGCCGGTGCTGATCTGCAGGCTGCCGCTGAGGCTGGCGTTCACCTGCTCGAAGACCACGCGCACGCGGGTGTAGGTGCCGGCCTCGACGTGCGAGCTCGCGAGGACCACGGCGCCTGCCTGGCCCGAGGCGTCGACGACCGCGTGCTGCGCGGCGTTGTTGGTCAGCTCCACCCACCCGCCGGCCTGCGTCTGCACGTACACGCGGGCGCGGAAGTCCACCGTCCCGTTCGCCGTGGTGGTGGCGAAGCGCGGCGCCTCGCCGGGCGCGGCGGCCACCGAGTTCGTCGTCCCGTTGTTGTCGCCGATGGCCGAGGCCTGCATGGTGGCGTTGCCGGAGCCGGACACGCCGGTCGCGTCCGAGCAGGCGCCCAGCACGGCCGCCGCGGCCACGGCGAACAGCGTCGCATGCGTCTTTTTCATCGTCTCCTCCAGAGCCTTCGCAGGGGTGCAGCGGCGTCGGGCACCACGCCCTTCGCGTCTGCCGGTCTCCAAAGCGAGCGCGGTGCCATCTCCAGAATCGTTGGTATTGCTGGTTTTGTAAGAGATTTGCATTCCCGGTGGCCGAAGTCTTGCCACATTTTCCAGCAGCCGCCACGAGGCGGATTTTACATTTTGCAAACGAGTGGCATGGCGGAGCGGGGCGAGGGCGTGCTGCTGATCGGCGGAGACGCGGAGACGGCGGCGGTGGTCCGGTCGGCCGCGCGCGAGGCGGGGGTGGAGGCCCGCGCCGCCGCGTCGCTGACCGACGGCCTGCGCGCGCTGGGCGAGCGCCGCTGGCGGGCCACGCTCCTGTCGGTGGAGACGGCGGGCGAGGACGTGGAGCTCATCCGCCGCATCGCCGCCGAGGCCAACTCGGGCGCGCTCGTCCTCGTCGCCACCGCGCCCTCGCTGCGCCTGGCGATGGAGGCGCCGGGGCTGGGTGCCGCCGAGCTGCTGGCCGCCCCCGTCCGCGCCGAGGACGTCGCCCGCGTCCTGGCCGGCGCGCGGACCGCGGGCGCCGCCGTGCCGCTCCCGGAGATGCGGGACGACGGGGACGACGAGCTGGTCGGCAGCAGCCCGGAGCTGCTGGAGGTGTTCAAGACCGTCGGCCGGATCGGCCCCAGCCCGGCCACCGTGCTGGTGACGGGCGAGTCGGGGACGGGGAAGGAGCTGGTCGCGCGCGCCGTGCACGCCGTCAGCCCGCGCGCGGGTGGCCCTTTCGTGGCGGTGAACTGCGCGGCGATCCCGGAAGACCTGCTGGAGAGCGAGCTGTTCGGCCACGAGCGCGGCGCGTTCACCGGCGCGGTGGCGCGCAAGGTGGGCCGCTTCGAGCGCGCGCACGGCGGCACGCTGTTCCTGGACGAGATCGGCGACATGAGCCTGGTGCTGCAGGCCAAGATCCTCCGCGCGCTGCAGGAGCGCGAGATCGAGCGCGTGGGCGGCGAGGAGCGCATCCCGCTGGACGTGCGCGTCGTGGCCGCCACGCACCGCGACCTGGCGGCGCTGATCGCCGAGGGCGACTTCCGCGAGGACCTGTTCTACCGCCTGGCCGTGGTCCGCCTCCACCTCCCCCCGCTGCGCGAGCGCCGCGGCGACGTCCGCGCGCTGGCGCTGCACTACACCGCCCGCTTCGCCCGCGCGTACGCCCGCCCCCTGCGCGCCGCGAGCGAGGACGCGCTGGCGCGGCTGGAGACGCACGCGTGGCCGGGAAACGTGCGCGAGCTGCGCAACGTGATCGAGCGCGCCGTCCTCCTGGCTCCCGGCGACGTCCTTCTCCCCGAGCACCTGGAGCTGGACGCGCGCGCCGGCGCGGAGACGGCGGAGTTCGCGGGGGAGACGCTCCCCGGCTGGCACCCCGAGCTGACGATGGCGCAGGTCGAGGCGCTGCACATCGCGCGGGTGCTGGAGCGCGTGGGCGGCCACTTCGGCCGCGCCTCCGAGGTCCTGCAGATGCACCGCAACACCGTCTCCCGCAAGGCGATGGAGTACGGGATCATCGAGAAGGAGTAGCGTCCCGCAGGCACCTGCTGGGGCCCTCACCCGAAAAATGGAGAGGACAAGACAAAACCGCCGTCTCCCCTCCCCCGCGGAGCGGGCGGGGGCCGGGGCCGGGGGAGGGGGCCAGCCAGGCGGGCAAGACATCTCCCACTCGGCACTGATGCCTCTCCCCCGCAGACGTCATCCTGAGGCCGGCCAAACCGTTGCTGGGGCATGCACTTGTGCCCGCAGGCCGAAGGATCCATAGCCGGTCACGCACGTCAACCGGAAGGCCGCGCCGAAACTTCGGTGCGTATGCCGTGCTCACGTGCGATCCGGCGATAGATCCTTCGGCCTGCGACGTCTCGCGTGGAGGCGGGGTGCGGTGAGGCCGGCCTGAATAGAAAGTTCGCGGCCTGGCCCCCCCACCGGCGACTGAAGTCGCAGCAACAACTACGGGAAGCCTCGCAAACTGCGCGAGGCTGATCCGCTCATTCTGTGGCATCAGCGCTCACGACCAATCTCCTTTCATCCTCTGTGGTCGCGCGAAGCGCGGTGTTCGGCTCAGGATGACGTAAGAGGGGTGGATGTGAGCAGCACTGTCCGGGCGGATTCGTAGTGGTGCATGTAATCGTGTAGACAGCTTGCAGATGCGACATTCGGGGCGATCGTGGCGCGGAGCGTGCGCGCCGCGAAACGGCCCCGCACTCTGAGATGGAGGTCATCGTGCCGTTCGGACTCGGCTTCGGCGAGACGCTGCTGATTCTCGCCGTCATCCTGCTCTTCTTCGGCCCCAAGCGCCTGCCCGACGCCGCTGCGTCGCTGGGCAAGGGGATCCGCGAGTTCAAGCGCGCGGTGAGCGGCATCGGCGAGGAGCTGGCCGCGCCCGCGAACACCATCTCCGCGCCGCCCGCGCACGCCACGCTGGCCGGCACCGGCCCCGATCCGTACGCCGTCGCCAGCAATGTGATCGAGACGCCCGCGCCCGCGGTGCCCGTCCACGCGGAACCGCCCGCGCCCATGGAGGCGGCCCGGACCGCGTGATCCGGCGCTGACATCGACCGCGCAAACGAAAGAGGGCCCCGCTGCTGCGAGGCCCTCTTCTTCTTGCGCGGAAACGAGTTCCGGTCACTCGCCCGATCGTCCTCCATCGCGGGAATCGCCACCCTCCGGCCGCATCTCCTCCAGCCGCGCGGCCAGGTAGCGGATGCGCCGCGAGTTCGCCGGGTCGTCGAAATCCCCCTCGCGCGCCTCGCCCAGCGACTCCGCAGCGGCGGCGGTGACCAGCGCGCGCATCTGCGCCAGCTCCTCGCCGTTCACCGCGCCGATGCCGGGGACCTCGGCGCGGGGCGCGCGCTCGATCTTCAGCACCTGGCGCGCGAGGGAGACGAACATCGAGCACGCCTCCGGGCACGGCACCGCCGCGTCGCCATCCACCGGCCCCTCGTCGATCGGGTCGAGAAACGTCATCTCGTCGACGTCCCACGCCACGCGGCGCAGGCACACGGCATCGGCGCAGCAGGCGCGCGCCGTCCGCCGCACCGCGTCGTCCGGCAGCAGCTTCACGGACGAGTAGATGCCGCTCTGGCGCGCCGCCGTCTCGCGCCAGTGCGTCACCCGCAGCGTTCCCATCCGCCCCGCGTGCCAGTGCACGGCGCAGGCGGGATACAGGTAGTCGAGCGCCGTCCACAGCCCGCGCGCGTCGAGATCGACCAGCGCCCATCCCTGCTTCAGGTTGGGCGCCGTCTTCAGCGGCCGGTGCTCGCCGCGGTTGGTGGTCTGCGCGATCTCGCGCGCGAAGAACGGGTCGCCCGACACCCACTCCAGCGACTGCAGCGAGCGGTGCGCGTCGCGGCGATGGCGGATCTCGTAGCGTCCCTCCGCCGTCGCCCGGAGCCGCGCCTGCAGGAAGACGCGGCCCGCCTCGCGGGCCTCGTCCACCCACGCGGCCAGCGCGCGGCGCGCCTCCGCCACCCCACCGGGGGCGTGCTCGCCGCGGACCTCGGGGCGGTCAGACACCGGCCCGCTCCGCGATCTCCACCTCGTCCGGCACGTCGGCACCGGCCTCGCGCGCCCGCTGCAGGATGATGCGCGCGATCTCGGGGAAGGTGCCCACCGGCGGCGCGTACCAGATCGTCCGCCCGTCGCGCTCCGTCACGGCGCTCACGGCCGGGCGGTTGATCCCCAGGTCGTCGGGGATGGTCTCCTGCGTGTGCCACCCCTCGGCCACGAAGAAGGGGACGAGGACGATGCGGCGCTCCTCCATCTCCCCCAGCACCTGGCCGACCGCGGGCTCCTGGTCCAGGAAGCCGGCGCGCACGTGGCCGAACACGCCCGCCGCCGCGGCCTCGCGGGTGACGCGGTAGATGACCTCGCTGGAGTTGCTGTTCCGCTCCGTGCCGTGGCCGATGATGACGAGCCCCGCGCGCCGCGCCTCGTCGTGCGACAGTCCGGCCGTCTCCTCCGCGCGGCGCAGGATCATCGCCGACATCGACGGATGCGTGCCGACGGGACCGCAGTAGCGGATCGTCTTCCCCAGCTTGGCGGTGACCGACGGCGCGGGGCCGGCCAGCCCCAGCTCGCGCGGGATCACCTCCTCGGTGAAGTAGCCTTCGGAGATGAAGAGCGGCACCACGTAGACGTCGTCCGCCTCCACGAGGTCGAACACCTCGCGCATGGACGGCTCTTCCTTCCAGAAGCACTCGCGCACCTCGCCGAACACGCCCGCGCGCCGGATTGCCTCCGCGTGCCGGTAGACGGGCGCGCTCGAGTCCCCGTTCAGGTGCGACCCGTGCCCGATGATGATCAGTGCCTGCAACTGTTTACGCTCCATTCCTCTGCGTCCGCCGGGCCGCCAAAGTGCGTCGCGACCTCCGGCCCGGCAAGTAGCTCACGCGGAGACGCGGAGACGCGGAGGTGGCTCGACGTGCACCTCCGCGTCTCCGCGTGAGATCCAACGATGCTGGAGGAAGCGCGAAGGGGACCGGCACCCCCGCCGATCCCCTTCGTCTCTCCTGCCCGATCGGCAACGATGCCTATCCGGCGTCCACATACCCCGACACGTCGGCCGACAGCGATTCGACGGACGCGATCTCCAGATCGTGATCGAGCGTGAGGTGGAAATGCAGGGTGAACCAGTCCGTGAACGCGCACGAACCTTCGCACACCAGCTCGAACTGTCCAGCCGCCATGCCCTCGACGCCGATTCCGTCGCGTTTGACCTTGATTGCGTCGAAGCGAACGTCCGTCAGGCGCTTCGGGTGCGCGGAGTAGCCGGTGGCCGCGAAACCCAGAACGTCGGCACGCTCGGCGCACAGGCGCAGGAGCCGGCTCTCGAACTCCTCGACACCGATCTCGGGTGGCTCCGGACTGCGCACGATCACCAGTTGCAGCCGGGCATTCTTCCGCGACCGCACGTGCCGGTGCACCCGCGAAAGCCGCGCGCGCCGTTCCGGCGACGGCGGCTGCGAGCTGAGCTCGAAGTAGATGCTCTCATCGCCGCGCCGCATCACCAGGTCGGCGTCGCCGCCGCCGTTCTCGGGCGCGGGAACGACCGCGTACCCCTTGTCCAGGTACTCGGCGGTGAGTTGCTCGATCGCGGCCTGTTCCAGGTGCCGCCTCATGATGTCGCTACGGATCTGCATGGGCTGGCTAAACCTCGCAGCTGAAGCGGTACATCGACTCGTGAAGCCTTCCTACCTCGACGTAGAGGATATGATCCTCCGAGCCGACGAGCTCGTCCAGGTCACGCGCGAGGTCTTCCGGCACCCCGCTCAGGTCGAGCCGCTCGAGTCCCGCCTGCGACAGGTCGTGGATCCCCGCGACCCGCAGCTTCACGTGGCGGTCGTTCGCGAACGCCATCCCCTCCAGCGAGTCCCATACCGGCTTGCTGATGTTGTCGGCGTCCGTGTCGGTGGGAACGTTGTGGAAATAGTACACCACGCCGTACAGCGGCCCGTCCAGCTGCCTGGGGGTGGGGACGTACCGCTGGAAGGCACGGACGATCTCGTTCTTGTAGTGCAGGGTCTTTTTCGCCTGCACGGACCGTGGGCGCGTTGCCGCGACGAAGGAGTACATGGCTCGGCTCGAAAGTGAGGGAGGCACATTGTACCTTCCACTCACTTTCAGCGCAAGCCGCTCACGCCATTGCCCTGGCCGGCTCCGGGCGGGGGAAGAGCGGGTCGCCGGCGGTCACGCGCCAGCCGGAGACGTCCACCAGCGGCAGCTCGTCGATCAGCGGCATGGGGCGCTCGCCGGCCACGCGGCGCCAGAGCTGGCCCATCTTCTCCGGCATGAAGGGGAAGAGGAGCACGGAGACGAGCGCCACATAGCGCACCATGGCGTTCAGCGTGGCGTCCAGCTCGCCCGCGCGGCCGGGCTCCTTCGCCATGGCCCACGGCTGCGTCTCGGCCACGAAGGCGTTGGCGTGGCGCACCAGCCCCATCGCCGCCTCGGTGGCGCGGTGCAGCAGGAGCGCGTCCATCTCCGCGCGGTACGCCGCCAGCGCCTCGTCCACCGCGGCGTCGGCGCGGACGTCGACCACGGGGGTCTCCCCGTCGCGGTACCTGGCCACCATCGACAGCGTGCGGCTGGCCAGGTTCCCCACGCCGTTCGCCAGCTCGGCGGTGTAGCGCTCGGCGAAGCGCTCCCAGCTGAAGTTGCCGTCGCTGTCCCACGGCACCTCGCGCAGCAGGAAGTAGCGGAACGCATCGGGGCCGTAGCGGTCGATCGCCTCGTTCAGGTCCAGCCCCACGCCGCTGGACTTGCTGAAGCGCTCGCCGCCCAGCAGCACGAAGCCGTGCCCCCACACGTGCTCCGGGAGCGGCAGCCCCGCCGCCTGGAGCATCGCCGGCCAGATGACGGCGTGCAGCCGCACGATGTCCTTGCCGACGACGTGCAGCTGCGCCGGCCACCACGCCTCCCAGTCGCCGTCGGGAAAGCCGGTGTCGGTCAGGTAGTTCGGCAGCGCGTCGAACCACACCCACGTCCCCTGCGTCTCGCCGCTGGCCGAGGCGACGGGGAAGGGGATGGCCCACGAGAGCCGCGCGCGGGTGATGGAGATGTCTTCCAGCCCCGAATCCAGCAGCGCCAGCATCTCGTTGCGGCGCGATTCGGGGCGCAGGAAGTCCGGATGCGTCTCGAAGTGCTTCCGCAGGAAATCCTGGTACTTCGTCAAACGGAAGAACCAGTTGCGCTCCTCCGTCCACTGCAGCTCGCGGGTGGGATGGAGGACGCAGCGCCCGTCCACGATCTCGCCCTCGCGCTTGAACAGCTCGCACCCCACGCAGTACCACCCCTCGTACGTCTGCTCGTAGAAGTCGTCGGGGCTGCGCTGGTGGATGCGCTCGATCAGCGCCTTCACGCCGGCCCTGTGGTGCGGCTGCGTGGTGCGGATCCAGCGGTCGTTGCTGATCTCCAGCTTGCTCCACATCGCCTCGAAGCGCGCGGCGATGCGGTCCACCTGCTCCTGCGGCGGGATCCCGTTCGCGGCCGCCGCCTGGGCCACCTTCTGCCCGTGCTCGTCCATCCCCATGCAGAACCGCACCTCGTCGCCGCGCAGCCGGTGGTACCGGGCGATGGCGTCGGCGCCGATCTTCTCGTACGCGTGCCCCTGATGCGGGTCGCCGTTCGCGTAGTCGATGGCCGTGGTGAGGTAGAACCGGCGGCTCATTCCGGCCTCCGCTCCGGGGCGCGGCGCGGGCGGCGCGGCGGCCGCTGCGGCGACTGCGGCGTGGGGAGATCGGGACGCGCCTCGGGCGCGGGCGGCGCGGCGGCCGGGCGCTCGCCGGCAGGCACGGCGACGGTCTCGGCCTTCAGCTGGTCGAGCGGGATCACGCGGCGCTGGCGGTTCTCGTCCTGCAGCGTCACCAGGTTCCGGAAGATGTCGATCGCCACGACCTTTTCCGCGCCCACCACGGTGCGCAGCGTCTTCCCCTCGCGCGGGAAGCGCTTGCGCGCCGCGAGATAGGCGTCGTGCTCGTACGTCAGGCAGCACATCAGCCGGCCGCAGGTGCCGGAGATCTGCTGCGGATTGAGGGAAAGATTCTGATCTTTTGCGAGTTGCAGAGAGATGGGCTTGATCTCGCGCAGCCAGGTGGCGCAGCAGAGCTGGCGGCCGCAGCGGCCCACCCCGCCCAGCTGCGCGGCTTCGTCGCGGACGCCGATCTGCTTCAGCTCGATGCGGGTGCGGAAGGTGCGCGCCAGGTCGCGCACCAGCTGGCGAAAGTCCACGCGGCGCTCGGCGGTGAAGTAGATGACCAGCTTGTTGCGGTCCCACTGCCACTCGGCGTCGCTGACCTTCATCTTCAGCCCGTGCTGCTCCACCAGCTCGCGCGTGCGGCGGCGCACGCGCTCCTCGTCGGCGCGCAGGGCGTACAGCTGGTGCACCTCCGCGTCGTCGGCGCGGCGCAGGATGGGGGTGACGTCGCCGGGGGCGCTGCCGCACTTCTTGCGCGCCACCCCGCCCACGCTCTTCACGCGGCCCACGTCGCGGCCGCGCTCCACCTCCACCAGCACCCACTCGTTCGCGCGCAAAGTCACGTCGGGCGACGTGAAGAAAGCCTTTCGCATCCCCTTGAAGCCCACTTCCACCAGGAAGCCGGTCTCCGCGTCGGGGGATGAAAGAGGCTGGATCACGGGAAGCTCGAGGCTCACCGCTCCCTCCTCATCTATGTCCTCGCGGCCGGGCCGCGGGAACGGTCAGTTGGAACGATCTATCGGGAACGGGAGGGTCAGCGGCCGGTTCGCCACTGCCCCATCCCCATGAACTTGTCCAGCCGCGCCTGCAGCAGCGCGTCCGTCTCCATCGCCCCCAGCTCGGCCAGGTGCTTCTGCAGCACCTCCTTCAGCCGCGCGCCGGTGGCCTCCCAGTCCGAATGCGCCCCGCCCGCGGGCTCGGGGATGATGTCGTCGATGACGGCCAGCTCGCTCAGGTCCTCGGCCGTCATCTTCATGGCCCTGGCGGCCTTGTCGCGCTGGGCGCCGTCCTTCCACAGGATGGCGGCGCACCCCTCGGGGCTGATGACCGAGTACACGCTGTTCTCCAGCATCAGCACGCGGTCCGCCACGCCGATGGCCAGCGCGCCCCCCGACCCGCCCTCGCCGATGACGACGGCCACGGTGGGCACCTTCAGCGCCGACATCTCGCGCAGGTTGCGGGCGATGGCCTCGGCCTGCCCGCGCTCCTCGGCGCCGATGCCGGGATACGCCCCCGGAGTGTCGATGAGGGTGACCACGGGACGGCCGAACTTCTCAGCCAATTTCATGAACCGCAGCGCCTTGCGGTAGCCCTCGGGGTGCGGCATCCCGAAGTTGCGCCGCAGGTTCTCCTTCATGTCGCGGCCCTTCTGCTGCCCGATCAGCATCACCGTCTCGCCGCCCAGGCGCGCCCAGCCGGCCACGATGCTGGCGTCGTCGCGGAACTGGCGGTCGCCGTGCAGCTCCACCCAGTCCGTGAAGATCATCTCCACGTAGTCCAGCGTGTACGGCCGGCGCGGATGGCGGGCGACCTGCACCCGCTCGATGGGCGAGAGGTTGCGGAAGGTGTCCTGCTTCAGCCCGTGCAGCTTGCGCTCCAGCGAGCGCAGCTCGGTGCTCACGTCCAGCCCGCGCTCGCGCGCCAGCCCGCGGAGCGAGTCGATCTGCTCCTCGACCTCCGCGATGGCGCGCTCGAAATCCAGGTGTGCGACCGTAGCCAAATCCGTATCCCCAAAGGCCCCGCGCCAGCGCGCGAAGCACACGACCCGTCGAAATCGCGGTGGAGCAAACGAGCCCTCCGCGCAGCCGAATCCCCCCAGAAGATATGGGGGGATCAGGTAAGATACACCAGAGACAGCGGTTCGGGCTACCGATCCGCGGATTCGGGGACTATTCCTCCGCGCCGGCGCCGGCCTTCTGGCGGCGGTTGCGCCACGGCTCGTCGCGCTGGGGGACGGAGCCCAGCGCGGGCGGATCGCGGTGCAGGCGCACGCGGTCGTCGCCCAGCGCGTCGCGCAGCGCAGTCAGAAGCTCGTCGCGCGGGGCCACCTTCAGCGACTTCGACTTCAGCCGCGGCGCCTCGCCCTCGCCCCCGCCGTTCTTCCACAGCACGAAGACGGGGCCCTCGCCCGCGTACGCCGCCAGGAGGCTCTTCGCGCCGTCGATCGCCTTCGCGTCGGGGCCGGCGGAGCCGAGCTCGATCACCACCCCTACCTCGCCGCTCTCGCGCACGCGCTCCAGCGGAATGGCGCTGTCCAGGAACATCGGCGGGTCCTCCTCGTCGCGCTCGCGGCTGCTGACCGCGCCGCGGACGACCACGGCCGCGTCCTGCTTCAGCACCTCCTTGTACTTCGCCCAGCTGTCGCCGAAGGCCAGGATCGTGGCCGTGCCGTGGAAGTCCTCCACGGTCACGCGCCCCCACTCGCTCCCGTCCTTCTTGCTGATCTGCCGCGCCGCCTCGGTGACCACGCAGGCCAGCTCCACCTTCTGGTCGCGCTTGGACTTGAGCGTGACGGTGTTGGTGTGTCCCTCGAACAGCGCCACGTCCTCGCGGAAGCGGTTCAGCGGGTGGCCGGAGATGAAGAAGCCCAGGATCTCCTTCTCGCGCGTCAGCCGCTCGCTCTCGGTCCACTTCTCCACCTTCGGCAGTGGCGGCGCCTGCACCAGCGCGGTGCCGCCCGCGCCGCCGAAGTCGCCGAAGAGCGAGTCCTGCGCGCTGTCGCGCTCCTTCTGCACCGCCTGCGCGTTGTTGAACGCCGCGTCCAGCCCGGCCAGCAGCTGGCTGCGCCCGCTCCCGTCGTCGAAGCCGTCGGCCGCGCCGGCGCAGATCAGCGCCTCGAGCACGCGCTTGTTGCACAGCCGCAGGTCGATGCGGACGAGGAAGTCGAACAGGCTCTTGAAGTGCCCCTCGGCCTCGCGCGCGGCCAGGATGGAGCGCACCGCGCCCTCGCCCACGCCGCGGATGGCGCCCAGCCCGAAGCGGATCTGCCCCACGCCGGGGCCCACCACGGTGAACTTCCAGTTGGATTCGTTCACATGCGGCGCCAGCACCTCGATCCCCTCGCGCGGGATGCGCGGGAGGTAGCGGTGCATCTCGCGGCAGTGCGCGATGTACGCCACCACGTCGTCGGTCTTGTCCACCACGGACGACATCAGGGCCGCCATGAACTCGGCCGGGTAGTGGCACTTCAGCCACGCCGTCTGGTAGGCGACCAGCGAATAAGCGGCGCTATGTGACTTGTTAAAGCCATACCTACCAAAGGCTTCGATCTGGTCCGAGAGATCTTGTATTGCGTGGCGATCATGCCCTTTCGCGACGGCCTTCTCCACGAACTTGCCGAGCTCCTTGGCGATCAGCTCGGCGTCCTTCTTTCCCACCGCCTTGCGGAGCACGTCGGCCTCGGCCAGCGAGAAGCCGGAGAGGATCTGCGCGATGCGCATCACCTGCTCCTGGTACACGATCACGCCGTAGGTGGGCTCCAGCACCTGCTCCAGCTCGGGGAACGGGTACTTCACCGCCTCCTGCCCCAGCTTGCGGCGGATGTACACCATGTCCATCCCCATGTCCAGCGGGCCGGGGCGGAGAAGCGCGTTGGCGGCCACCAGGTCGTCGAAGCGGTCGGCCTTCATCTGCCGCAGCTTCTCGGTCGCCAGCTGGCTTTCGAACTGGAACACGCCGGCGGTGCCGCCGCGCGCCAGCATGGCGTACACCTCGGGGTCGTCCAGCGGAATGTCTTCCGGCCGGTCGTACGTCTCCCCCGTCGCCGGGTGGCGGAGCGCGCCGTGGCGGGCGCGGATGGCCACCACGGCGTCGTAGATCACCGTCAGCGTCTTCAGCCCCAGGAAGTCCATCTTCAACATCCCCGCCTTTTCCAGGCAGGTCATGTCGTACTGGGTGACGATGATGGACTCGCCGTTGCCGCCCGAGCCCTTGGTGCTCTGGGTGCAGATGGGCACGTACTCGTCCAGCGGCCCCGGCGCGATCACCACGCCCGCCGCGTGCACCGAGGAGTGGCGGGCGAGGCCCTCGAGGGTGACGGAGTGGTCGAGGAGCTGGCGGTAGCGCTCGTCCTTCTCGTACAGCTCCTTCACCTCGGGGATCTTCTCGCGCGCCTCGGCCACGGTGAGCGAGAAGTTGGGGGCGTTGGGGATCAGCTTCGCGAGCCGGTCGGTCTCCGCCGGGAGGAAGCCCAGGGTGCGGCCCACGTCCTTCACCACCGCGCGGCTCTTCATCGTCCCGAAGGTGATGATCTGGCCCACCGCGTCGCGCCCGTACTTCTCGCGCACGTACTCGATCACCTCGCCGCGGCGCTCGAAGCAGAAGTCCACGTCGATGTCGGGCATCGACACGCGCTCGGGGTTCAGGAAGCGCTCGAACAGCAGATCGAACTTGATGGGGCAGCAGTCCGTGATCCCCATGCAGAACGCCACGATCGAGCCCGCCGCCGAGCCGCGGCCGGGGCCCACGGGGATGTCGTGCTGGCGCGCCCAGCGGATGAAGTCGGCGGTGATCAGGAAGTAGCCCGAATAGCCGAGCTTGGTGATGACGTCCAGCTCGTACTCGACCCGGTCCACCACGTCCTGCGGCAGCACCGTCCTGGGGTCCGCGTCCGCCGGCGTGTCCTTCGGCGCGTAGTGGGCGACTGCGCCGGTCCACACCCAGGCGCGGAGCATCTCGTCCTCCGTCGCGTACCCTTCCTCCTGCGTGGGGAAGGCGGGAACGTGGTAGCCCTTGGGGTAGCTCCAGTTGCACTCGTCGGCGATGCGCAGCGTGTTCTCCAGCACGTCGGGGCGGCCGGGGAAGCGGCCGCGCATCTCCTCGGTGTTCTTGAAGTACAGCTGCCCGTCGTACTTCATCCGGTTGGGGTCGGCGAAGTCCTTCCCCAGCCCGATGCAGAGGAGGACGTCGTGCGCCTGGTGGTCGTGCGCGCGCAGGAAGTGCGCGTCGTTGGTGGCCACCATGGGCACACCCATCTCTTCCGCCAGCTTGAAGATGCGGCGGTTCAGCTCCTCCTGCCCCTCGCTGTCGTGCCCCTGCACCTCCAGGTAGTACCGGTCGCGGAACACCTCCTGGTGCCACGCCACCGCCTCGCGCGCCGCGTCCCAGCGGTCCTCCATCAGGTGCTGCGCGATCTCGCCGGCCAGGCAGGCGGAGGTGACGATGATCCCCTCGGAGTGCCGGGCCAGCACCTCGCGGTCGATGCGCGGCTTGCCGTAGAAGCCCTCGGTGTAGCCGATGGACGTCAGCTTCGACAGGTTCCGGTACCCCTCGTAGTCGCGCGCCAGCAGCACGAGGTGGTAGTAGCCCTTCTCGCCCTTCACCTTGCCGCGGTCGTGGCGGCTGTTGGGGGCCACGTAGGCCTCCATCCCCACGATGGGCTTGATGCCGGCCTTCTTGGCCTGCTCCTGGAAGATCCACGCGCCGAACATGCAGCCGTGGTCGGTCAGGGCGATGGCCGGCTGCTCGAATTCCTTGGCCCTCGTGATCAGGTCGCCGATGCGGTTGGCGCCGTCGAGGAGCGAGTATTCGGAGTGGCAGTGGAGATGGACGAACGACATCGGCGCCGGGGATTCACGCTGCGGGAAGCTGACTGCGTAACGCGATGAAGAACAACGGGTTGGCGGATGGGTGCTCCGCCCTGCACTTGTCGCGTCGGGACCCGTGGAATATGCTCCCACGTCACACTTTTGGGAAGAGAACGAGCCGATGCCGCCACGGCCCGGACGCCCCTCGCGGACACCCCGCGCGCCGCCTCGACTTACGCACCCGGGGATGCAATCCGGCATCTCCGTCACATCTACATCCCTACACACCGCACAGGAGCCCGACGTGACCCACCCCACCTTCCGCGGGACCCGTTCGACGCTCCTGACCGCGATCGTCGCGACGCTCGCCGCGTGCGGCAAGGGGGACAGGGAGGCCGATACCGGGCCGCTGCCGCCGGGAACGCAGCCGATCGCGGCCTCCGCGCGCTTCCAGCCGCCGGTGCGGTCGGAGAAGTGCTACTCGTCGCCGGTCCGCATCGTCTTCCACAGCCGGATGGAATGGGATGCGTTCTGGACCAACGAGCGGCGCGGCTGCACCCCGCCGCCCCCGCCCGCCGGCGTCGACTTCGCGAAGGAGATGCTGGTCTACGCGGCGATCGGGAAGCGGATGACGCCGCTGGACCGCATCTCCATCGACGGAAGCGGGGTGCGCAACGACAGCCTGATCGTGGTGATCCGCCGCACGCTGCTGATGGACGGCTGTCCGGGCCCGCTGCAGCCCTCCTTCCCGCAGTCGCTGGTGAAGATCCCCGCCGACACCGTGCACCCGCTGCGCTTCAGCGAGGAGCACCGCCGCATCCCCTGTGACCAGAGTTAGGGGCAGATAGACCAAAATGCCCGAACCTGCCGCAGATCTCCGAATCGCGCTCCTCCGGGAAGCGCTGGAATCGTATCGCTCTGAGTATGACCTTCTGGTTGAACGGTGGAAGGGACTCGAGACCAAAGCTCAAGGAACGGTAGCAATCGCCGGAATTTTCCTTGCCGGGATTTTCACGTTCATCCGTGATCTGAAGGCGACATCTCCTGCATTGGAGCGCTGGGTTCTCGTGCTCGTGGCCTTGTTGCTCGCGCTCACGGTGGCTCTTGCAGTGCTCGCGCTACGTGTGCGAGAGATTGAAGACCCGGTGCCTGGGCAAGAGGCAGAGCGCATGGTCTTGGATATTTGTAGCCTTTCAGTCGAAGAGATACCGGAGCGGATGCCTGGTCTATTCGGCGAACAATTTGGTGTATGGCGAGAGGTCAACTTGAGAGTGCGTGCCTCTGTGGAGAGAAAGGCCCGTTGGCTGAGGTGCGCCCAAAGTTTTCTGATGGCAGCATCGTTGCTGATGTGCGGAATGTCGGTCGTGCTCGCAATCGTGTTGCGGTGATCCACGGCGATCGCGCAAGGGGGGGTACAATGCCGAAATGTGCGACCTCAGGCTGTGCCGATAATGCACTTCCGGGCAGACTCTACTGCCTGAAACATCGTGCCGTCGGCACTACAAGCCTGAACAATCGATCGGGTCGGGGAAGCGGCGGGAATTCACCTAGCCAGAAGAAATCAACCGAAAACCCGTCCCGAAGCGGGAATCCGCCAAAGAAGACAAAGCCCAATCCGAAAAAACACTCGAGCGGCGGTAGTTCGCGAAATAAGTGAAGCCTGGGATCGCGCACGGCGGGGTTCGCTCATCGTCGGCTTGATTCTTCGCTCGCGCAAACTCCTTCGACGCAAGCGCATCCTCGGAATAAAATCGCTTGCGTGGCATCGCGCGGGATGCTGCGCAGGCGTGACGGTCGGTGGACCTCGCGGCTGAAGATGCAGTATGTCCCACACCCTCGCATCCGTCACACCGAACGGTTGACTCGCAAGGGGGTGAGTGCTAGAAATCCAGCATCGTGCTGGAAATCCAACACACCTCCCGATCGCCTCCCGTCGAATCTCCTCGCATCCGACCCGGTGACATGAAGCTGAAGCCGACCTTCTCCATCTCCCTCATTTCCCTGCTCCTGGCGGGGACGGCGGGCGCGCAGACGTATGACCCCGCGAAGGGCGAGTCTCCGCTCACGCTGCTGTCGGTGCCGGCGGACGGGGTGGCGTACTTCCAGGCCAAGACGCGGGCGCGGGAGCTGTTCAACGCGCAGAAGTGGGCCGAGGCCGAGCCGCTGCTCCTTCGGCTCGCCCGCGACTATCCGCGCGATCCCGAGAACTGGTACCTGCTGGGGTTCGCGCAGCGGAACCTTCACCACGACGCCGAGGCCGCGGTGTCGTTCGAGCGGGCGGGGCCGCTGATCGGGTGGGACCTGCAGCACTGGAACGGCTACCGGATGGCCGCCGCCAGGCTGGCCGCAGGCGACCGCCGCGGGGCGCTGGACGCGCTGCGATGGATGATCGAGGAGCGGCACGGGTTCCTGCGCGGGTCGCTGTACGACGATTCGCGCTTCGCGGCGCTGAAGGGCGACCCGGAGTTCCTGCGCCTCATCGGCCGCCCCGACGTCACCGGCTGGTCGCGCGACGAGGGATGGGTGCGCGACATCGAGATGCTGTACGGCGAGACCAAGCGCGTGAACCCGGACTACCGCGACGTCCCCTTCCCCGCCGAGCTCACGCGCCGCTACGAGCAGCTGAAGCGCGACGTCCCCCGGCTCTCCGACGAGGAGATCTTCATGGGGATGAACCGCATGCTGGCCGTGCTGCACCAGGGCCACGTGGACCTCTGGTCGGAGCGGAACAACCACTATCTCCCCATCCGCCTCTACGCCTTTCCCGAGGGGCTGTTCATCATCGAGGCCGACTCGGCGTACCGCTCGCTGGAGGGCGCGCGCGTCGTCGCGTTCGGGTCCATGCCGGCGGACACGGCGCTGCGGCGGATGAGCGAGGGCGTGAGCGTCGACGGCGACATGCAGTACCTGTGGGGCGTGTCGAACCTCGCGGAGACCATGTGGCTGAAGGGGATCGGCGCCACGCAGCGGACCGACTCGGTGCGGCTGACCGTGCAGATGCCGGGAGGGCCGACGCGGACGGTGACGCTGCCGACCCGCGACAGCGCGCGCGCCGGGCGGCAGGACCGGCTGGTGGCGCCGCCGGGGGTCGCCGCGCCGCTCTTCCTGAGCCACATGGACAAGGTGTTCTGGCACCAGCCCGTCCCCGGGCACGACGCGCTGTTCGTGCAGATCAACAACCTGAAGGACGCGCCGGACGAGACGATCGCGCAGTATGGCCGCCGCTTGTGGGGCGTGGTGGACACGACGCACGCGAAGAACCTGATCGTCGACATCCGCCACAACAACGGGGGGACGACGCAGCTGTACCCCGAGCTGCTGCGGACGCTGGTGGCGTACAGCCGCGTGCCGGGGCGGCAGGTGTGGGTGCTGATGGGGCGGCGCACGTACTCGGCCGCGGGGAACTTCGTCACCGACCTGGAGCGGTTGACATCGCCGTTCTTCGTGGGCGAGGCGAGCAGCGAGTGCTGCAACCTGTACGGCGATCCGATCAACGTCACGCTTCCCTACAGCGGCGTGCAGGCCGAGCTGACGGCGGTGCGGTGGCAGCTCAGCGCCCCCGGCGACCGCCGCCGCGAGATCAGCCCCGAGGTGCCGGTGCAGCTCACCGCGCGCGCCTACTTCGCCGGCCAGGACCCCGCTCTGGACGCCATCTACCGCCTCATCGAGCTGCGGAAGACGGCGGCTCCAACCGCGCCGTAGCCTGGGTCCGGCAAGCAGAGCGAGGCCCGGCATCGTGCGTGGATGCCGGGCCTCGCTCGTCGCCGGGTGCGCGCCAGCATCGGCCTAACGCATGCGCGCCCTCAGCTTCAGAATGACGATGCAGTCAAGTCTTCCGTGGGAGAGCGAGCGCTTCTTCCTCGGTCACCGTGATGCCGCGTTCGTCGAGGATACGGAGCATTTCCGCGCGGGCGGCGCGGAAGCGGCGAAGGAAGACGTCATGCTCGATCAGGTGGCGGATCCAGTCTTCGGACGAGACTCCATCCGCAGCCGCAGCCGCCTCGATCTGTTCATGCAGATCAAGGGTGATCTCGATCGTGATTCGCGTGTTCATCGACCCTCCTTTCGTCATCTCCAATCTAAATCAAAAACGAGCGTCCGTCCGGGTTTCGGGGCAGCGTGGCCGGGTTCGTGCTGGATTGCGCGACCGGACAGCCAGGGGAGCGGAGATGATCATCGACCTGTTCGCGGACATCGCGTGTCCGTGGTGCTGGATCGGGGAGCGGCGGCTGAAGCGGGCGCTGGAGGCGCGCGGGGTCGAGGCCACGGTGCGGTGGCGGCCGTACATGCTGCAGCGCAACCTGCCGCCCGAGGGGATCGCCTGGAGCGAGCTGGTGGAGAAGAAGTTCGGCGGATGGGAGCGCGCCCGGCCGATGTTCGCGCACGTCGCGAACGCGGGCGCGCCCGAGGGGCTGCGCTACGACTTCGAATCCATCCAGCGCGCCCCCAACACCCGTGACGCGCACCGCGTAGTGCTGCTGGCACAGGAGCACGGCCGCGTGTGGGAGGTGGCCGACGCGCTCTTCTCCGCCTACTTCGCCGAGGGGCGCGACATCAACGACCCCGAGGTGCTGGTGGACGTGGCCTCGCGCGCGGGGCTGGACGCGGAGCTCGTGCGCGAGATGCTGGCGTCCGGCCGCTTCGCCGGCGACGTGGACGCCACGCAGGAGGTGGCCGACACCTCCGGCGTGAACGGCGTGCCGCTGGCCGTCTTCGAGGGAAAGTTCGGCGTTTCCGGCGCGCAGCCGCTGGAGGTGTTCAACCTGGCCATCGACCGCGCGCTCGGCGGAACGGCGGAAGCGGCCTGATCTCCATCTCCCGACCCCATCTCCAGTCTCAACGGCACTCTCGCGCGAGGGTGCCGTTTTCCTTGGCGGATGGGGAAACCGAATTTCACACGGAGACACTGAGGCCCATGTGTCTTTCTCGGTGACTCCGTGTCTCCGTGCTTTTGTGTGATCCAGGTTTTTCCTTCCAACCCGATCCCCATCCCCTGAAGTTCAGCGTGCGCCGGACCGCCGCGTGGGTAGATTGCCCTACACCGCGTCCTCCGCTTCTGGATGAGATTGGCGGCCACGGCGCAGGTCCCGGAGGTTCACGCGGGCGAGGGAGATGGCGATGGAGACGCTGGCGGCGGCACGGGCGCAGATGGAGGTCTCGCTCGCGTTCCACATGGTCTTCGCGGCGCTGGGGATCGGGATGCCGGCGCTGATGGCGGCCTCCGAGGCGCTCTGGCTGCGCACCGGCCGCGCCGAGTACCGCGACCTGGCGCGCAAGTGGGCCAAGGCGACGGCGCTCACCTTCGCCATCGGCGCGGTGTCGGGGACGGCGCTGTCGTTCGAGCTGGGGCTGCTGTGGCCGCGCTTCATGGCGATGGCGGGCGGCATCGTGGGCCCCGCCTTCGCGCTGGAGGGCTACGCCTTCTTCCTCGAGGCCATCTTCCTGGGCCTCTACCTCTACGGCTGGGACCGCCTTTCCCCCCGCGCGCACCTGTGGACGGGCGTGGGCGTGGGCGTGAGCGGGATGATCTCCGGCATCCTCGTGGTCGCGGCGAACGCGTGGATGCAGGAGCCGGCGGGCGCGCGCTTCGTGGCGGGGCAGGCCGTGGACGTGCACGCGCTGGCGCCGTTCCTGAGCCCCGCGTGGCCGCAGATGGCGCTGCACTCCACGCTCAGCTGCTACATCGCCACCGGCTTCGCGGCCGCGGGGGTGTACGCGCTGGGGATGCTGCGCGGGCGGCGCGACGCCTACCACCGCGCGGGGCTCACGCTGGCGCTGGCGCTCGGCACCGCCGCCGCGCTCCTGCAGCCGCTGAGCGGCGACATCAGCGCGAAGCACATTGCCCGCAGCCAGCCCGCCAAGCTCGCCGCCGCCGAGGCGCACTTCGAGACGCAGCGCGGCGCGCCCATCATCGTCGGCGGGGTGCCGGACGCGGAGGCGCGGACGGTCCGCGGCGCGATCAGGATCCCCAGGCTCCTCAGCTTCCTGGCGACGGAGCGGTTCGACGGGGAGGTGAAGGGGCTGAACGACTTCCCGCGCGAGCAGTGGCCGAACGTGCTGGTCACCCACACCGCGTTCGACGTGATGGTGGGGAGCGCGTTCGCGATGATCGGGCTGGGGATCTGGTTCTGGTTCGTTCGATGGCGGAAGTGCGAGCCGGGGCGCTGGCTGCTGCGCGCGCTGGTCGCTGGATCGCCGCTGGGGATCGTGGCGCTGGAGGCGGGATGGATCGTCACCGAGGTCGGCCGCCAGCCGTGGATCGTCCGCGGGGTGATGCTGACGCGCGACGGGGTGACGCCGGTGGGCGGCGTGGCGGCGACCTTCTTCGGCTTCTCGCTCCTCTACCTGGTGCTGGGGACGGCGCTGGCGCTCCTGCTGAGGAGATTGGCGACCGGCGCGCCGCTCGCCTTCGCGACGAAGCCGGCGGCGGACGCGGAGGTGGCGCATGCCCGCTGACCTGGCGGCGGGGCTCGCCCTCGTGGCGCTGATCGCCTACGCGGTGCTGGCGGGCGCGGACTTCGGCGGGGGCATATGGGACGCGCTGGCGCGCGCGCCGCGCCGCGACGAGCAGCGCGACGCCATCGCCCACGCCATGGGCCCGGTGTGGGAGGCCAACCACGTGTGGCTGATCTTCGTGGTCGTCCTCCTCTTCTCCTGCTTTCCCGCGGCATACGCGGCGCTCTCCATCGCCCTCTTCGCCCCGTTCCACCTGGTGCTGCTGGGAATCATCCTGCGCGGCGCGGCGTTCGTGTTCCGCGCGTACTCGCCGCAGAGCATTCGCAGGCCCGGGCGGCCGGGGCGCGCGGCGCGGCGGTGGGGAGCGGTGTTCGGCGCGGCCAGCGTCATCACCCCCGTGCTGCTGGGGATGTGCCTGGGCGCGGTCAGCGCCGGCAACCTGCGCGTGGCCGGGGGGCAGGTGGAGATCGAGGGCGTGGCGCCGTGGCTGCGGCCGCTGTCGCTGGCGATGGGCGGCTTCGCGCTGGCGGTGTGCGCGTACCTGGCCGCCGTGTACCTGGCGAACGAGACGGCGGGCGCGCTGCGCGAGGACTTCCGCCGCCGCGCGCTGGCCGCCGGGACCGCGGTGGTGGCGATGAGCGCGCTGATGCTGCCGCTGCTGGCCGTCGAGGCGCCGCACCTGTGGCACGGGCTGCTGAGCGCGCGCGCCGCGCCGGTGCTGGCCGTCGGCGTGGCCGCCGCGCTGCTGAGCGGATGGGCGCTCTGGCGCCGCCGCCCGCGCCTCGCCCGCGCGGCGACGATCGCGCAGACGGCCTGTCTCCTGGCGGGATGGGGGATCGCGCAGCACCCGTTCATCATCTACCCGGACGTGACGGTGCACGGCGCGGCGGCACACGAGGCCACGCTGCGCTTCGTGCTGTGGTCCACGCCGTTCGGGATGGCGCTGCTGCTGCCGGCGCTGTGGTGGCTGTTCCGGGTGTTCAAGGGCCCGGTGACGGGGTAACGGAAGTGCGGAAGTGCGGAAGTGCGGAAGTGCGGAAGTGCGGGACGGCTCAGGTGCGTCGCCGCGGCATCCGCGCCGCCCTCTCCCCGCGCCTTAGAGCGCTCGCCCTCTCCCGTTCCGGGCGAGGGGGGCTGTCCAGCATCGGCACGACCTGCAAACTCCGCTCACACTAATACTTTCGTGTGCCGGTGATGCGGGAAAGCTACCTCTCCCGGTACGGGAGAGGTGGACGGCCTAGGCCGGCCGGAGAGGGCGCGATGCCGCGGCCGCGCACCAGCACCTGTCCCCACGCACGCACTCACGCACTTCCGCACTATCTCCCCGGCGGATCCGGCATGCGCACCGACGGATTGTAGTGTCGGAACACCGTCAGCCCGATGCGCGCGAGGAGGAGGTTGGCGGGGTTGTCGGGGGCGTACGAGGTGTCGCGGTTCTCGCGCGTCATGGCGCAGACGACGACTGGCGCATCGGGCCCGTACAGGATGCCGCAGTCGTTGCGCGACTGGTCCACCTCGCCGGTCTTGTGGGCCACGGGGATGGTGTCGGGGAGCCAGCGGGCCAGCTTGGTGGCGTCCTGGTTGCCGCGCAGCATCTCCACCGCCGCCGAGTCCAGCGCGGGCGACACCGCGCGGCCGCGGTACAGCAGCTCGAACAGGCGCGCGGTCTCGTTCGGCGTGGTCACACCCAGCCCGTACTTCACCGACGAGTCCACCGCGATGGAGGTGGAGCGCAAAAAGGTCTTGGAGTGGATGCGGGTGTGGTGCAGCGACAGCGAGTCCATCTTGTCCCACACCGTCTTCACGTTGAGCTTGTCGAGCAGCAGGTTCGTCGCGGTGTTGTCGGAGATGGTGATCATCAGCCACGCCAGGTCGCCCAGCGTGGGCTGCAGCCCCGACTGCACGTACTGCAGCACGCCCGAGCCGCCCACCCGGTCGCGCGCGATCATCGCCGTGCGCTCCTCCAGCCGCAGGTTGCCGCGCCTCACCTCGTCCATCAGCGTCACCAGCACCGCCACCTTGATCAGCGACGCCGTCGGGAACGTCTCGTCACCACGGATGGAGAGGTGCTCGCCCGTCGCCAGGTTCAGCACGCTCACGCCGGCCACGCCCGGGTAGCCGCGCATCACCTCCTCCAGCGCGCGGCGAAGCTGCGTCGTGTCCGCGGGCGCGGCGCCGGCGCGGGGGGTGGCCGCGCGCGCGGGAACGGTGGCGCACGCAATCGTCATCGCCAGCGGCAGCAGCACGGCGGCGATCAGGCGCGTGGTTCGGAGCATGATCGTTGGGGATCGGGGGAGATGCGGAGCGGGGGAGACGCGGAGAGTATGGCGCGCGGAATCAATCGTGTCTACCACCCACGAGGCCGTCGTTGCGTGATGCCGATCGTGCGTCCGATGCCGGGTCGCCACCGGATCAGCCTCGCGCAGTTTGCGAGGCTTCCCGTGGTTGTTGCTGCGGCTTCAGCCGCCGGTGAGGGAGCCGGAGTCCGCACCGAAGCCGGCATCCACCCCGATCACACCGTGGCGCCGCCGCAGCTGGAGCCGGCGCCGGCGGTGCAGCCGAAGCAGTGCGGGCCGAGCACGATCTCGCGGCGGTTCAGCGCATCGGCGTCGAAGTCGAACACCGTGCGCGGAGCGCGCGGGTGCACCGGCATCTCCAGCATCTGGTTGAAGTCGCAGTCGTAGAGCGTGCCGTCCCAGCCCACGGAGAGCGTGTTGCGGCACATCACCCCCGCGGCGGCGGCGGGGTTGAAGGCGGTGGCGAGCCGCTCCATGTACTCGCCGAGCTGGCCGGACTCTTCCAGGAACTGCAGGAACCGGGAGATGGGCATGTTGGTGATGGTGTACAGCGCGTTGAACTCCACGCCGTACAGCCGCAGCATCTGCCGCTTCCACTCCGCCTCGAGCGCCTTCTGGTTCCCCGGCAGGAAGGTGCCCACGGGGTTGGTGACCAGGTCCAGCACCAGCCCCGTCCCCGGCTTCCCGTACCCCAGCGCGTTCAGCCGCCGCAGCGCGGTGACCGACTCCTCGAACACGCCGTCGCCGCGCTGGGTGTCGGTGTTCTTCTGGCGGTAGTGCGGGAGCGACGCCACCACGTGCACCCCGTGCTCGGCGAAGAACGCGGGGAGATACGCGTAGTTGGGAAGCAGGGTGATGGTGAGGTTGCAGCGGTCCATCACGTGCTTGCCCGCGGCGCGCGCGCGGACCACGATCTCGCGCCAGCGGCGGTGCAGCTCCGGCGCCCCGCCGGTGATGTCGACGGTGGGGATGTCGGTGCTCTCGATGATCTCCAGGCAGCGGTCCACCACCGCGTCGGGCATCATCTCCGTGCGGTCCGGGCCGGCGTCCACGTGGCAGTGGCGGCAGGTCTGGTTGCACTTGCGGCCCACGTTCAGCTGCAGGATCTCGATCCCCGTCGCCCGCAGCGGCAGCATCTCCGCGCCCGCCAGCGCGTCGCCGAACCCGCACACGGGCACGCGCGCCAGCATCGCCCGCTGCTCGGCCGCGGAGGCGAGCGGGAGATGGCGTTTGTGGAGCGTCGGGAGGACGCGGTGGGCGGTTAGCGACATAGTGCTGAGTGCTGAGTGCTGAGTGCTGAGTGCTGAGTGCTGAGTGCTGAGTGCTGAGTGCTGAGTGCTGAGTGCTGAGTGCTGAGTGCTAAGTCCTAAGTCCTAAGTCCTGACCTGACGTCGTGCGTGGCCGCCGCATCGCGCCCTCTCCGGCCGCCCGAGGGCGTCCACCTCTCCCGTACCGGGAGAGGTAGCTCCCGCGCCATCATCGCGGACCCCGCGCCGCTGCCGCTCCCCGCACCGATGAAGTCCGCGCAGGCGGACTGCGTGCCGTTGTAGCCGCGACTTCTTCAGTCGCATTTTCGCACGGTCAGGTCCGGAATCCCGTGCTTTTCCACTCAGCACTCAGCACTCAGCACTTAGGACTTAGGACTTAGGACTTTCCCCTCTCCTACATCCCCAATCCCTCCGCCCGGTTCCGCATCTGGATGCCGTGGACAAGCGACGCGCCGCCGCGGATGGCCGCCGCTACGTGCACCGCCTCGGTCATCTGCTCGGTGTCGGCGCCCTTCTGCAGGCAGTCGGAGCTGTACGCGTCGATGCAGTACGGGCACTGCACCGCGTGCGCCACCGCCAGCGCGATCAGGCTCTTCTCCCGCTCCGTCAGCGCGCCCTCGGCGAAGACCGCGTTGTACCAGGCGAAGAACTTCTCCGCCAGCTCCGGCGCGTCCCTCCCGATCTCCCCGAACCGCGGCAAATCCCGCGCGTTGTAATAGTGCTCGTGCATCACACTCTGTGGTTGATCGTCAATGTCGATGGTAGGAGTTAGTGCGTGAGTGCGGAAGTGCGTCCACATGCGCGGATCGTGGATCACGCCGGAGCCAACGCACTTCCGCACTTCCGCACTTCCGCACTCCCGCACTTCCGTTCACGCCGTATCCGCCACCTCGCGCCGATTGTTCTGTTTGAGACGGGCGATGTACGCGCGGATGCGCTCGGCGTTCTTGCCCACGTCGCTGCGGCCTACGCGGCTGACCGAGCGGATGTCCACGCGCGAGATGCCCGAGGCGGGCTTCACGCGGATGGAGACGTCGTCCTTGAAGCCGAACCACCGCGTCTCGTCCACCGCCTCGATGCGGCGGCCGGCGGGGTCGTTCACCACGATCTCCCACCCCATGTCGCGCGCGGTACGCATCGCCGCGCGGTAGGCCTGGTCGGGGTTCATCGCCAGCATCACCGGCTGGATGTCGGGATACGCCTTCCGCTGCTGCGCGGCGACCGAATCTCCCTCGTACATCCAGTTGTTCAGCTTGCCGCCGCTGGTGTCGCGCAGCATCCGCGAGTAGGTGAGATCCGGCGGGTTGGTGAAGTCGGTGGTGATGTCGTGGATGGGCGGCACCCCCATCGCGTGCCGCCGGAAGCTCCACGGGAAGTACCACGCCGCCAGCCCCAGGAGCAGCGCGATCGCCGCCATCACCAGCGCGCCCCGCCCCGGCCCGCGCCGCACCACCAGCATGGCCGCGATGGCCACGACCACGGCGAAGATGCCGAGGTACGCGCCATACTTGAACATGGTGCGCAGGCCGGTGACGAAGTCCCACCACCCCAGCCGCGAGCCGGGGCCGGCCAGCACCACCATCAGGAAGCCCGCCGCTCCCAGCACCAGCGCCAGGATGGCCAGGGTGCGCCCCAGGGTGCCGGGCGCGGGGCGGGCGGCAAGGTCGTCGGTCATGGTGTGGCTCCGGAGTGTCGGTTGCGGATCTTCTTCCAGGCGATGGGGACCAGCGCGCTCACCCCGAGCAGCGCCAGCGCCAGCAGCGTCTGCCGGTCGAACAGGTCGCCGGTGCTCTCGATGGTGGCCAGGCGCGCGCCCAGGTTGCAGAACACGAAGCTGCCGGGGATGATGCCCACGGCGGTGGCGGCCACGTAGGTGCGCGTGGTCACCGGGGTGAAGGCCGGCACCAGGTTCACCAGCCAGAAGGGGAAGAGGGGAACCATGCGCAGGAAGAGCAGATACCCGAACGCATCTTCCTCGAACCCCCGCGCGATGCGCTGCATCCGCGGCCCCATCCGCCGCCGCGCCGCGTCCGCGAACAGGTAGCGTGCGGCCAGGAACGCCAGCGTGGCGCCCACCGTCGCCGCCCCCACCACCATCGCCGTCCCCACCCATCTCCCGAACAGCAGCCCGAGCGCGAGCGAGAACACCACCGCGTCGGGAATGCTGAGCGCCGTCAGCACCACGTACGCCACCATCGCCCCCACCAGCACCGCGGCGTAGTGGCGGTGGGTGAAGTCCAGCAGCCGCGCGCGGTTGGCCTTCAGCGCGCCCAGGCGCAGGTACTCGTGCCCGCCCAGCAGGAAGAACGCGGCGACGATGGCGATGATCGTGGCAACGAGCAAGAGCTTCTTCCACCGCCCGCCGCCCGGGGGTGCCGCCGCGGGACCGTCCGCGTCCGTCTCGACCGCCGCGGGGACGCTCACGCCGGCGCGCCGGGACGGATCGCCCGGAAGCGCAGCACGCCCGCCGCGTCCTCCCCCGGCGGCGGCGGAGGCGGAGGCGAAGATGCGTCGCGCTGGGGGACGTCGGCCTTCAGCAGCTCGAACATCTTCCCGCCCAGCGTCGACAGCTCCTTCACGCTCGCGGCCACGCTCTCCAGTGACGCCAGCTGCTGCTCGGTGGCCGCCGCGGTCTCCTCGGCCGCCGCGGCGTTCTGCTCGCTGATGTCGGTGGCGCGGGTGACGGCGTCCGCGATGGTCTCGTTCTGCTCCGTGGCGCCCGCCGTGAGCGACGCGACCTCGGCGATCTCCGCGCGCAGACGGGCCACCTGGGTGATGCTCTCGCGCAGCGCCACGGCGGCGCGGTCGGCGCCCTCCGCGCCCTCCACGATGTCGGCGCGCGTGCCGGTCACGTCGTCGGCCACGCGGCCGATCTGCGCCAGCACCTGCTCCACCAGCACGCCGATGCGCTCGGCGCTCCCGGCGCTCGTCTCCGCCAGCTTGCGCACCTCGTCGGCGACGACCGCGAAGCCGCGGCCGTGCTCGCCCGCGCGCGCCGCCTCGATGGCCGCGTTCAGCGCGAGCAGGTTGGTCTGCTCGGCCACCTCGCGGATGGCGTCGGAGATGGAGCCGATCTCGCCGCCGCGCTCGCGCAGCGAGACGACCTCGCCGGCCACGAGGGAGAGGCGGCGCGCGCCGTCCTTCACCCGCTCCACCAGCATCTCCACGTCGGCGCCGGCCTGCTCCGAGCGCTCCAGCGTCTCGCCGCCGAAGCGGTCGGCGCTCGACAGCCGCGTCGCGATCTCCTTGCTGGCGGCGCGCAGCCCGGCGATGGCGCCCGCGATGCGGCGGAAGTCCTCCGTCTGCCGCGTCGATCCCATGCTGACTTCCTGCACCGCGGCGGTCACGCTCTCGCCCGTCACCCGCAGCTCGGCGGCGACCTGATCGACTTCACGCGCCAGCGCCGTCAGCTCCTCGGCGGCCACACGCACGCGGTCGTCCACGCGGCGCAGGTGCAGGGCCAGGGCGAGCTGCGGCTCCACCATCCCCAGGTAGCTGCGGTGTCCCTCCTCGAACCCCTCGCCGAAGCCGCGCTCCATCCACAGCGCCGCCTCCACCGCGCCCCGGTAGCGGAGCGGGTAGACGAGGACCGACGCATCCGTCTCCGCCATCTCCCCGCGCAGCACGCGCTCCACCGCCCGCGCATCGCCCGCCCCCGCGTCGCCGCCCATCTGCACGGGCAGCCCGGCATCGTCCAGCACCCAGACGGAAGCCGAGGCCAGGTCGAAGTCGTGGTGCAGCGCCTCGGTGGCCCTGCGCGCGACCTCGTCCACGTTTCCCGAGCGCAGCAGCTCCAGCGACACCTCCTGCGCCCGCGCCCGCAGCCGCCCCTCGTCGAACAGGTTGTAGCGCACGATGGCGTACGCGAAGCCCAGCGGCAGCAGCACCCAGAAGAGCGCGTCCACCGCCAGTCCCGGCAGCGCCTGCGCGGCCAGCGCCGCGTGCACGCCGGGAACGTTGTGCAGCCACCCGGGCCCCAGCCCCACCGCGACCGACGCCGCCGCCCACCCCAGCTGCCTGCGGACGCGGGGAACGCGGGTGCCCAGGATTCCGTAGACGAGGAGCGGGATCGATCCCCAGAAGGCGACCAGGTCCAGCCCGTGCTTGCGCACCCCCACGTCCAGGAAGCGCGCGACCGGCTCGGCCCCCGCGAACGCCGCGGCGACGGAGACCAGCGCCAGCAGCAGCGCCGCCGCGTACACCCCGGCGAACGCGCGCAGCCAGCGGTCCACCGCGCGCGGGAACGCCAGCGCGGCGGCGAAGTGGATGAGCGAGACGCCGTTCAGGAAGGCGCCCAGCGCGTAAACCGCGTACCACCCGGCCGGCTGCGGCCCCGCCGCGTTCCAGCGCGCGACCTCCGGCAGCAGGAGCGCCCACGACGCGGCGTGGATCAGGAACGCCGGCCCGGCCGCGGTGCCGCTGGAGCGCTGGTACGCCCACCAGCCGACCAGCAGGTAGACGTAGGCGACGGCGGCGAACGACAGCACGGACAGCGCCTCGCCGCTCCCCGTGCTGCCGAACAGCGCGGTGACGGTGGAGACGACGAGCGCGAGCAGCGAGAGACCGGCGAGCGCCCTTGCGGCGGCGCGGAAGAACGGCTTCATTCGCGGGCTCCGGTTCCGCCGCGCGCGGGAGGATGCGGCGCGGCGGGGGGATCGTTCGGGTGTGGGGCTTGATGCCGGAATGTAGCGCGGCGGCGGGGCCGCGCAAAGCAGGCCGTGGTGATACGCATCCCCCCGCGCCGCCGGATTCGCGAACCGCATCAAGGGAGAAGGTGGAGATGACGAGCGCCAGCAGCGAGCGCCACCACCGCGCGGCCGGGGGACGCGGCCCGGTCCCCATCGCCGTGGTGACCGTCAGCGACTCGCGCACGGAGGAGACGGACACGAACGGGCGCTGGCTCCGCGACGCCATCGCCGCCGCGGGTCATTCCGTTGACAGCTACCGGGTGATCCGCGACGAGCCGGAACTGGTCTCCGCGGCGCTGGAGGAGATGGCGGGCGGCGGGGCGCGCGTGATCGTGTTCAACGGCGGCACCGGAATCGCCCCGCGCGACACCACGTACGACGTGCTGTCGCGGATGATCGAGAAACCGCTCCCCGGCTTCGGCGAGCTCTTCCGCATGCTCAGCTGGGAGCAGGTCGGCGCCGCCGCGATGCTTTCCCGCGCGACGGCAGGCGTCTACCGCGGCCGCGTGGTCTTCTCCCTCCCCGGCTCCCCCGCCGCCGTCCAGCTCGCCTGGGAAAAGCTCATCGCGCCGGAGATCGGGCACGTGGCGTGGCTGGTGGACGGATAGTGCGGGAGTGCGGGAGTGCGGGAGTGCGGGAGTGCGGGAGTGCGGGAGTGCGGGAGTGCGGGAGTGCGAGGGATCGGCGAGCCGCGCGACTGGTGCAGAACGGGCTCGGTGCCCGCTGCGGAGCCCTCCCCGCGCGGCTTAGACCGCATGCCCCCCCCGATAACGGGAGGGAGTAACTTCGAAAGCGGCGCTCGGGCAGCGGCGCACTCGTAGGACGTCTGCGTGATGCCATGCCCAATGAAGCATCCTCTCGGCTCCGAAAGCTTCTCTCGCGATGAGCCGGGGGAGAGGGCCGCGGGGCCAGGAGACGCAACCACCGCTCGTCTCGCCACCGGTTTTCTTCTCCCCCGACTCATCCCCCTTTGAAACTCCCTGCGTCCCGCCGCCGTTGAAAAACATCGCCGCGATGCAACGATGTCCGGTGCCGCGGGTACGTGCATCTACCGTGAACGTTTGTGGCGATACAGATTTACGGTGGTGCACGATTCTGGCAGGTGACGGGCGACGGCCCCCGGAGACGCCGGGGGAGAACGCGGCAACCGCAGTAAACCCGATGCATCCCATGCGACACACCCGCTGGGCCCTCGCGGCCCTCCTCGCGCTGGCGGCCGCGCCGCTGGCCGCGCAGGAACGGCTCGCCGCGCGCGCCGACACCGGCGGCACCACGGCCTCGGCCGAGGAAGCGCCGCGCGGCCTGGTCACGCGCGAAGAGCTGATCGTGGACCGGCTGCGCAAGCTGGGCATCCCCAACCCGGACCCGGCGCCCCGCAAGCCCAAGGACCACGCCGACAGCGTGGAGTGGCTCCGCCACCGCCGCGCCGCCAACGCCATCCCCGGCCGCAAGATCGTGGTCTCCATCTACGACCGGCACCTGTGGCTGATCGACGGGCAGGACACCCTCCTCTCCACCCAGGTGGGCGTGGGGATGGGGAGCGTGACCACGGCCCGCGGGCGCGTGTACGACTTCAACACGCCGCGCGGCCTGCGCCGCGTGCTGCTGAAGGAAGAGGAGCCGATGTGGAACCCGCCCGACTGGCACTACTACTCGCTGGGCCAGCGCGTGCGGCAGTTCCCCGAGGGCGGCCTCACGCTCGAGGACGGCCGCCGTGTGGTGCGCCGCGGCGCGTGGATCGGCTACCTGCAGGACGGCGAGTTCACGCCCATCCCGCGCGACGAGTCGCTGTTCTTCGGGGGGATTCTGTACATCCCGCCCTTCGGCACCGAGAACCGCAAGATCCCCGAGGTGCTGGGCCACTTCAAGCTCGACACCGGCGGCGGGATCATGATCCACGGCACCGACGACCCGCTGGCCATCGGCTTCCCCGCCACGCACGGCTGCATCCGCGTGGCCGACGAGCCGCTGGAAGAGCTCTACAACGAGGTCGCGGTCGGCACCCCGGTCTACATCTACTGACCGGCGCCTGCCGATCGGACCCAAGGCCCCGCGCCCAACCGGCGCGGGGTCTTTTTCCGTCGTGGAGATGGCGATCTCCCCACCGCCCCACCCGAAGAGACGATTAGGATGCACTCCCGGCGCATTCCGTATCAGGTTGCGTAGCAGCGACTTGCAAAACACGCACGGCGCGGGGTGAACCGAAGGGTTTGACGGAGGATGGGGCGCGGGGTAGGTTGCGACCCACTCAAGCACAACGTGCTCGTTCCGTATCGGCGCGCCGCGGCCGTCTTCCCCTCGTGCGGGGAGATGCCACCCGGACCCCTGGTTCACCAGCGCCGATCCGTTGTCACCCCCGATCTCACAGCGCCTTGACCAAGCCCCGCGGAACCGTATTGCGCGCGCTCGTCTGCGCCGGGATGCTCATGCTCCCCGCCACGATCGCCGCGCAGGAAGGCAACCGGCCGGCCGCCCCGCGCGCCGCAGCCCGGCGCGACTCGGTGGTCCAGCTCGCCCGGCAGCAGATCGGGCGCCGCTACATCTTCGGCGGCACCAGCCCCAACGGCTTCGACTGCAGCGGCTTCCTGAAGTACCTGATGCGCGCGATGGGGTACGACCTGCCGCACAGCGCCGCCGCGCAGGCGCAGGTGGGGCGCGAGGTGCCGCGCGACCCGTCGCAGCTGCGCCCGGGCGACATCCTGACCTTCGGGCGCGGCGGGCGGGTGACGCACGTGGGCGTGTACGTGGGCAACGGCCGCTTCATCCACGCCAGCACCGGCGCCGGCCGCATCGTGGAGACCAACCTGGACCGCCCCGCGTCGCACCTGGTGCGCGCCTGGTACGGCGTCCGCCGCCTCCTCACCGACGACGACAGCGCCGCCGCGGTGGCGGCCAACACCGGCAGCAATCGCCGGTAGATTCCGTCGCGACGGCAAATCGGAAGGGCCCGCGTCTCGATCGAGGCGCGGGCCCTTCTGTCGTTCAGATCTTCCATCGGTCGTTCAAAGCTTTCATCACCGAGTTTCGATGCGGGTCCGCGTCGCCCCGGAACCCTCCCCCCCCGCGGCTGGGGCCGCGTACCCCCTCCCGATAACGGGAGGGGGTAACTTCGAGCGCGGCGCGCAGGGTGGGGAGCACTCGTCGGGCTTTCGTGTGATGCGGGGCCCAAGCGAAGCATCGCAGTGGCTCCGACGGCTGCCGCGCGAGGAGTGCTCCCCCCTTCTCCTGCTGTCGGGAGAAGGGGGCCGGGGGGGATGAGGGCCTTGGCGCGCAGCGCCCCCCGCTGTCCTCCGGCGTGCCCGAACTCTGCTACTGCTGCCTGCGTCGCCGCGGCCCCGTCACCGCGGGCGCGCCTCCGGCGTCGGCGGCGCCGGGGGGCAGCAGCGAGCCGTCCATGGCCACGCGCCCCGCGCTCGCCGGGAAGTCCTGCGCGCTCAGCGCATCCACCAGCGCCGCGGCGGTGCCGGCCGCGTCGGGGCGGACCAGGCCGGGCGGCACCTGGCGCGTGGAGCGCAGCTCGGCCGCCGCCACGCCGCCCTCCGGCTGCAGGTCCGCGCAGGCGATGGCGCCGCGGTTCATCGGCTCGGAGAGCGTGAACGGGCCGTACGTCAGCAGGTTGCCGAGCGAGTAGAAGATGAGGCCGCCGCGGTACCACTCCGCCGCGCGCATCACGTGCGGGCCGTGGCCGAAGACCACGCTCGCGCCCGCGTCGATCGCCGCGTGCGCGAAGGCGACCGAGTTGCCGCGATCCTCGCCCAGGAAGATCTCCGTGGCGTTGTACGTGTGCTGCGCGCCCCGCCCCTCGGCGCCGATGTGCACGCTCACCACCACGTACCGGTAGCGCGCCGCCGCCCGCGCCACGTGCCGCCGCACCGCCGCCAGGTTGCGCGGGTCCGGCCCCGTCCACGGGCTGAAGCCCAGGAACGCGACCGTGTCTCCCCGCATCGTCACCACCGCCGTCGCCAGCGTGTCGGCGCCGGTGACGGCACCGCCCGCGGCGCGCAGGTGGCGCATGGTCGCGTACCAGCCGCTCTCGCCCGCGTCGCGCGCGTGGTTGTTGGCCACGTTGCCCACGAACGGCGCGTCGCCCGCCACGCGCCGCAGCGCCCCCGCCGCGGCCACGGGAGAGCGGAAGGCGAAGCAGGTATTGGAGTTCGGCGCGCACTTCCGCCGCGCGGGCGGCCCCTCGCCGATGGCGCTCTCCACGTTCAGCATCACCGCGTCGGCGTCGTCCAGCAGCGGCCGCAGCGGCGCGAGCATCGAATCCGGATCGGGGAACGCCGCCACCCGCCGCCCCGCCCGCGCCGACGCGGTGGACACCCACGTGGTGTCGAGGTTCGTCCCCAGCGTCACGTCGCCGCCGGCGCAGACGCGGGGGCCGCGCCGCGCGGTGTCCGCCGCCGCCACGCGCGCCTGCCGCCGCGGCCGCCCGGCGCGGGGCTGCGTGTTGCCGCGCCGCGCCGAATCCCCCGCCACCCGGCCGCGCCGGCGCGGGGAGGCATCCGAGTCCGCCCCCGCCGCGCGCCGCACGATCATCGTGTCGCCGCCGACGATGAGCGTGTCCGCGCGCAAGGTGTCGGCCGGCGGCTGGCGCGGGACGGTGTCCTGCGCGTACGAGGGTGCCGCGATCGCGGCGGCGGCCGCGAGCAGGAGAAGGAGGCGTGTCTTCACGGGCGGGGACGGGGAGAGTGGGAACCGGGCGCCGGGAGCGTCGCCGGACAAGATAACACGGAACGCGGGCGCGGCGTATCTTCTTTATTGTCCCCACGATGGCGAAATGCAGGCAAATCATGGGGTTGAGGAACAAAAGTATTCACATGCGGCCCCAAATGCGCTAGACTGTTGGCTCCAGCCGACCTCCATCTCTCCCGCTCCTCCCTCGCATCCCCCCGGATCGCCATGGCAGCCCATTCCTCCGCGAAGATCGCGGACATGCACGAGCAGGTCATGCACGAGTGCGCCTCGATGGCGCGTTACGCGCTCGCATCCGGGATGAAGCTCTCGCCGTCGCTGATGAGCGACCTGGAGAAGATCCGCCGGAACGCCTCGCCCGGACCCGCGGAGATGGCCGCGCTGGTGCGGATCCACTCGCAGCTGGTCGTGCTCGTGGCCCCCGCCACGCCCCGCGCGCTCCTGGTGCTGGGCGACGAGGACCACGCCTCCACGCGGTTCGCCTGGCTGGGGCACGTGGGAGTGGTGCGGCGGATGATGCTCGTGGCGGCCGTGTCCGTCGCGCTGTTCCTGGGGGTCAGCATCACCAAGGAGCTCAGCGACCCCACGATCAGCCTGCTGGCAGCCGCGGGGTGGCAGGCGGTCGCGGTCGAGGTGTGGTGGGTTTCGGCCGCGGCGATGGGCGCCTCGTTCGCCATGCTCATGCAGGTGAGCGACTACATCGTGAAGCGCACCTACGACCCGAAGCACGAGCCGGGCTACTGGATCCGCTTCCTGCTCGGGATCATGGCGGGGCTGATCCTGGCCGCGCTCATCCCGGTGCCGAAGGACAGCACGTTCGCGGAGCTGGGCAAGCCCACGCTGGCCATGCTGGGCGGGTTCTCGGCCTCCGCCGTCTACCGCATCCTGATGCGCATGGTGGACACGGTGGAATCGCTGTTCCGTCCCAGCGCGAAAGACGAGATCGCGCAGCGCGAGCGAGCGGCGCAGGTCCGCGCCAACGAGGAGAACAGCCAGAGCCGGGTCGCCCTCGCCGGCCAGATCGTGCGGCTGCAGCAGCGGCTCTCGACCGGCGCGGGAGCGGCGGACATCACCAGCGAGCTGCAGACGATCCTGAACGGGCTGGTGCCGCAGGCCGCGCCCGCCGACGCTGATGCGCCGCCCGCGACCACCATCGCCGTCGGCAACATCCCCATCGTCGGCGCACCCGGGTCGCCAGATGATGCCCAGGCTCCGGCAACCGCGTCATCGGAAGATGAAAACGCGCCGGCGGCGAATGACTCCGGCGCAACCGTGACGGTGTCGGCAACGACGGGAGATGGAGATGCATCCGCGGCGGAAGGCGACGGCGCAACCGTGACGGCATCGGCATCGGCAACGACGGGAGATGGAGATGCGCCCGCGGCCGGCTGACGCCGATCGATAACGATTCGATGAACGACGGGGCGGAGACGCGATTCGCATCTCCGCCCCTCTCTTTTCCGCGTCTCTGCGTGAGATCCAGCGAAGCAGCGGCGCCGCCCCGAAGCCGGGACGGCGCCGCTTTTCTCCATCTACCGAAAACCGAAATCAGCGCCCGACCAGCCCGGACCCGGCGTAGCGCTCGAAGCCGACGCCCAGAACGCGGCGCGAGTAGCCGTTCTCGGGGTTGCGGCCGCGGGCCAGGTCGCGGTCCACGGCGCCGTCTCCGCGGTTGTAGGCCAGCAGTGCCAGCTCCAGGTTGCCGTCGTACTTGGTGATCAGGCCGCGGAGGTAGCGGAAGCCCACGTGCAGGTTGGTGCGCGGCTCCAGGATGCCCTCGCGGGTGAGGCTGCGGTCCAGCCAGCGGGCGGTGCTGGGCATCAGCTGCGTGAGCCCCAGCGCGCCCACGGGGCTGCGCGCCCGCGGGTTGAACATGCTTTCCACGCGCACCAGCCGGAACGCCAGGTCGGGGTCGATGCCCTCGTCGCGCGCGGCGTCGTGGATCTCGCGCGCCAGGTCGCCGGAGATGCGGTAGCGCACCGCGAAGGCGAAGGGGCCGCCGTTCAGCTCGCGGAAGCGGCGGGCCTCGTCGCGCAGCCACGCCCAGAACTCGCGCGAGAAGCCGCCCTCGGGCTTGCGCAGCTGCCGCGCGCTGTCGGCCCGTACGCCGGCCAGCCGCGGCCGTCCGCCCTGCTGCGATCCCGCCGGCGCCACCGACCCCGCCACCAGCAGCGTGCACAGGGCCAGCGCCACCGGCCGCCGCAGCGCGCCGAGGCGCGGGCGAACGGCAAAGTCGTTCGTCGTACCCAAGCGTGTCACCTCCATGAAACGGGGGTTCGTACGGGGCGCCAAGCTGGCACGCGAACCCCGCCGCGTCAACCCCGGGACGCGCGCAACGCCATGCGTTTCCTCATCTTCCCGGGCAACAAAACGGGAAAGATGGGGGAGATGATGATGCCTCGTCTTCCCCGTGAAGCGGTGAAGATCGGGAGGTGGGATGGCGGTGAAGATGAGGTGGAGATGGAGATGGAAATTGGGACGGCGAAGATGGAGATGGAGATGGAGATTGGGCGGCGAAAAATGCGACTGAAGTCGCGGCTACAAAGGCACGCAGTCCGCCTTCGCGGACTTCCCCTCGCGAACATCCCCGCCGTGAGCCGAGATCATTGCAGCGATGATCAGGAATGCGCGCCGGGTATTATCCACGCGCCGGGATGAAGTCCGCGCAGGCGGACTGCGTGAGGTTGTAGCCGCGAGTTCACTCGCATTTTCGCGCCCAAACCTTCCACCTGCGCCGCCGCACTTCCGCACTTCCGCACTTCCGCACTCCCGCACTCCCGCACTCCCGCACTCCCGCACCCTCACCCCTTCTTCCACCGCCTCGGCTCGAGCTTCGGCGGGCGGACGCCGTGGCGGCGCGCGCCGATGACGGGGACGTATTCCAGCTCCTCGCCGGACTCGGCGGCGCGGAGCATCAGCCCGCCGCGGCTCATGTCGCCGCGCCCCACGAAGTCGGCCGGGAATACCAGGCGCTCGCCGAAGATCCCCGTCAGCACGTCCACGTACTTCCCCGAGGCGATGCTCCCCAGCAGCACCATCCGTGCGTCGCCGGCGTGTTCGGCCACAGCCTTCGCGTGCGCCTCCAGCGGGCCACGGTAGCCGGCGTTGTGCAGCTCCACCGCGCCCGCCGCGAACTCGCGCAGCACGTCCAGCGAGATGCGCGACTCCGGCGGCACCAGCCCGCGCGTGGGGGTGATCACCAGCGCGCCGGGGAGGCCGTCGGGTGGCGCGGCAAAGCGGCGCACGTACGCCATCTTCCCGCGGAAGTACAGGCCGCTCAGGAAGGAAAAGACGTCGCCCAGCTCTGCGCCCTCGGGCGTGCGGATCTGCCTGGCGAGCGGGAACGATGCGGCGTCGCGCATCACCAGCTCGCCGCGCTTGCCGCCTGCGAACGCGGGCGAGAGCAGGAAGATACGCGGAGAAAACATGAGCGGAGCGCACGGCAAAACGCGGGCCGCCGGTGAATGTAGCAAACGGGAAACGCCGCGGCCCAGGCCCTCCAATCCCCGTGCGGCTCCACGCCCGCCGCGCGTTCTGCCCGCACCGGCGCTCTTCTCGCCCCCGGCGAACGCGCTTACCTTGGGAGCCAGATTTTGCACCCCGCCGCGGCTCGCCCCCCGAACCTCCCTCCGGCCGCACCCGTCCCATGAGCAACCGCGCCGTCACCTACCCCCTGGGCTTCCTCGTCCTCGTCGGCCTCGCGCGGGGGGTGCAGCTCACCACCACGCAGAAGCAGCAGGACGGGCCGGCCGTCGTCACCGAGGTGCGCGGCGGCGCTGGCGACGGGAAGGACGCGAAGCCGCGAGCGTACCCCACCGGCGTGAGCCTGGTGCAGGAGTTCCTGCGCGCCGGCAAGCCCGCGGAAGCGCCGGCCGACAGCGAGCGCAGCATCCCGCTCGCCGGCGACTCGGCCGTGAAGAGCGCGCCCGTGGCCTGCTTCCCCACGGTGGGGACGATGGTGGCCACCCTTCCGGACCCGGTGGACTCGCACCTGGACTGGGCGTTCGACTCGGACTACGAGGCCATCGTCCGCGCCTACGAGCGCATGGGCTACGTGGTCGACCGCTTCTGGCTGCCATGGAGCGAGAAGTTCGACACGGTGGTGGCGGCGGGAAGCGAGAACTCGGGGCGACGCGTGCGCGACGTCTACCCCGGCGTGGTCCTCTTTCGCCGCGACACGGACGCGCGCTTCCGCGTCGGCCGGCCCCGCGCATCCGATTCCGCTGCCGTGGACACCGGCCGGGCGGCGGCCGGGCGGAAGAAGAAGGTGGCGGAGGGCGGCGGAGGTGCGCTCCCCACGCGCCCCATCGCGCGCGAAGCGACGCCCGCGCGCAATCCTCCGGAATGCGTTCCGCCTGACTCGGCCGGGGCCACGCCGGACTTGCAGCTCCTCTACCTCATCGGCGAGCTCCCGACCGCGGGGGTGCACAAGGACGCGCTGAACCGCGCGCTGCTGGACCGCGACCTGGTGCTCTCCCGCTCGGGCCGCGATTCGTCCGAACTGCGGATCGTGGGCCCCTCGTTCTCCGGATCGGCGCGCTCGATGGCCCTGGTGCTGGAAGCGTGGCGGGCGGACGATGCCGCGCACCGGAGCCACGACCGCCGCGTCCATGTGATCACCGGCTCCGCCACCAGCCGCCAGAACGCCACGCTCCTGGGCTACCGCGAGCCCGCGCCGCCCCCCGGCGACACGGCGCAGCGGCGGCGCGGGGAGAAGCCCGCGCCCTACACCAAGCGGCCTGCCACGGCGCGCGATTCCGCCCGCCGCGATTCGGTGCGACGCGATTCCGTCCGCCGGGATTCAGTCCGCCGGGACTCGGTGCGCCGCGACTCCGTGCGGCGCGACTCGCTGGCGCGCGCGGGCCGCCTGCGCCGCGCGGGCGGACCGCCCGCCGCGCCACCCGCGCCGGACTCCGTGGCGACGGACACATCGCAGGCGTACACGGTGGAGTTCCACGCAACCGTGCACAGCGACATGGAGCTCACCCGCGCCCTCGTCTACCGCGTGCTCTGTCCGCTGGGGCTGCGCAACGACCAGGTGGCGGTGCTGCACGAGAGCGGCACGGCGTACGGCCGCGAAGCGCTCACCCGCACCGACACGGCGGGCGCCCCGGCCGGCGTGAACTGCGGAGGGTGGGTGATGGACCCCTCCCGCTTCGTGCAGATCCCCTTCCCCATGAACATCGGCAGCGTGCGCGCGGAGTTCGAGGCGCACCCGCAGCAGCGGCCGGAGAGCGAGAATGGCGCCGCCCAGAGCCGCGCCCGCCTCACGCTGCGCGACCCCGACCGCCCCGGCGACCGGCCGCCTCCCATGTCGCAGCTCACGGCGCCCACCCTGGAGCTGCTGCTGGACGAGATCGAGCGCACGGTCACCAGCCACCGCATCCGCGTGGTGGGAATCGTGGCCTCGGACGTCCGCGACAAGCTGTTCCTGGCGTCGGAGCTGCGCCGGCGGCTGCAGGACGTGCAGCTCTTCACCTTCGAGGGGAACGCGCTCTTCCTGGTTCCCGAGAACAACCGGGCGCTGCGCGGGATGATCGTGGTCTCCACCTATCCGCTCACCGTGCGCAGCCAGTGGTGGACACGCAGCGGGCTGGGGCCGCTGCGGATCTCGTTCCCCAACGAGGGCGCGGTCGGCATCCACAACGCCGTGCTGATGCAGCTGGGCGGAGACTCGCTGGTGGCGGACTACGGAACGCCGTTCGCCGACCACCCGGACTCGCTGTCGCTCTCGCCGCCGGTGTGGATCAGCACGGTGGGGCGCGACGCCTTCGTCCCCATCACCGTGCGCACCGAGCGCGAGGACGGCTTCACCCGCGCGGTGGGCGTCGTCCCGCCTCGGCCGGTCGAGTGGCCGTCGATCCAGTTCTTCACCGCCGTGGCCGTGGTGACGCTCGGGCTGCTCCTGCTCTACGCGGTCCGCATCCTCCTCCCCTTCCGCAGGGAAGAGGAGGTGGAGCACATCCTCCCCGCATACGGCAGCTCGCGCCGGCGGATCGTCTACGGCCACGCCCGCATGCTCCTCCCCCGCCGCCCGCGGAAGCCCGGCCCGCCCGGGGCGGGCGATGTCCAGCTTTCGACGGACATGGCCGCGGCGGATCCGCCCGGCGACGGGGCCACTCCCGCCGGGCCCGCGGCCGCCCCGCCGGTCCGCGTGCTCACGCCCCTCCTCCGCCAGCCGCTCGATCGCCGCGTGCGAGCCGCGCGGGGGGTGATGCGCTGGCTCCGGGACCGCCGCGTGAAGCAGGCGAAGCGGGCGAAGGCCACGGCCGCCGCGGACCCGGCGGCGCAGGCGCAGGCAGCGAGCGCGGCGGAGACGCTGCCGCTCGGCGCCGGGCACGAGGTGCTGCTGGACGAGACGCGGCTGGGGTCGCAGAACTTCCACGGGTACGCGTACCAGGCGCTGCGCGGGCTGGCATGGCTCAGCGTGGTGATGCCGGTCTCGGCGATCACCGCCTTCGCGCTCCTGCGCCGGCCGCTGTACGGGCCGGGAATCACGCCGCGGGTGCTGATGGTGGTGTTTTTGGCCGTGGTGCTGGTCCTCGGCCAGATCGCGGTGGTGCGCCTGGTCGCCGCCGCGCTCCGCCGGCTGGGCGAGGTGCGGGAGCTCGGGCTGATCTACGCCTTCTTCGGCACGCGGAGGGGCCGCGTCCGGCTTTCGTGGTGGATGGAGATCGTGCTGCGCGGGGTGGTGTTCGCCGGCGGGTTCCTGTTCTTCGCGCTGGCGGTGGCGTTCACGGTGCAGGTGCTGGCGCTGTCCCGCCTTCCCGTCACCTTCCCGCTCTTCGTCTCGCGCGCGGCGCAGATCGACAACGGCGTATCGCCGCTCCTTCCGCTCCTGCTGGCGTCGGCGGGCTACGCCGCGTGGTGCACCTGGCACATCTGGCGGATCGCGGCGCTGCGCGACACCACGCCGTTCGAGGCGGCGTGGGACTGGCCGGCCGACCCGCCGCTGAAGCCGTACGCGCCCACCCCCCTTTCCGCCGACGCGGCCGAGCACGTGCGCTGCGTGCGGATGCGGCTGTTCAAGGTCGTGCCCGACGACACCGGCATGGTGGTGCTGGCGGCCATCGTGGCGCTGGCCTTCGCGCTGGCGCTGCAGATCGGCGGCACGCTGGAGGGGATGATCGGGCTGACCTCGTTCGACCTGCTGCTGAAGCTGAGCGTGACGGGAAGCCTGGTGGGCACCTGCTGGGCCGTGTACCGCCTGTTCTCGGTGTGGAGCGCGCTGCGGCAGGTGCTGCGCGAGATGGGCGAGACGCCGCTCCTTCCCGCGTTCCGGCGCCTTCCGGAGAGCATCGGGTCGCTCACGCGGCTCACGCTCTGGCGCCCGCCCTCGCGCAAGGTGGTCGACACCGTGAGCGCGCAGCAGTGGCGCCACCTGCAGCAGCTGGAGAAGGAGGCGAAGGCGGACCTCCAGAAGATCGACCCGGCGCTCGCCGGCCGGGTGGCCGCGTACGTCGCCGGCAGCGTGCCGGAAAGCCGCTTCCCCCGCCGCCTTTCCGCGCCCCGGCAGGACCGCAGCTTCTCCACGCTGAACGGCCTCCTCTCGGAGCTGTGGGCCATGGAGCCCGATTCGGGCGTGGTGGACGCCATCAAGGAGGAGCTGCAGAAGTCGCCGAACGAGAGCACGGGCGCCATGTTCCGCCGCGCCTTCCCCGGCAGGGTGCGGCTCTGGCTGCGCGCCGCCGAGGAGTTCGCGGCCGTGCAGGTGGTGGACTACGTGGAGTGGGTGCTGCAGCAGCTGCGCACGCTCACCCTCTTCCTCTTCGTCTCGCTGATGCTCACCACCGCGCTGCTGTCGTCGTACCCGTTCCAGCCGCAGAGCATCGCCAAGCTGGTGTTCCTGTTCGTGCTGCTGGCCACCGTCTGCACCGTGCTGTACGTGATGGCGGCGCTGAACCGCGACACCCTGCTCAGCCTGGTGGCCGGCAGCGACCCCGGGCGCGTGAACCTGGACGGCAGCTTCGTGATGAACGCCGTGGCGGTGGGCGTGGTGCCGCTGCTCACCCTGCTGGGCTCGGAGATCCCGGGGCTGAACGTGTTCGCCTGGCTGCAGCCGATCGTCCACATGCTCTCCGGCGGCGGCGGCTGATCGAGCCGCCGGCGAACCATCCCGCCCCCCGCGCGCCCCGGCCCACCGCCGGGGCGCGCCACGTTTCCGTGGCGATCCCGAACGGTCCATCCGCGGCGCATCGCCGCCCGGCTGCGACAGGGCTGCCTCATCCATCCTCCCCATCTGCGGACCGCGCGCCGCATCCCCGAAGGCGACGGACTCTCCATCTACCTTGCGCCGCAACGACTTGCGAATGCGCTGAAACTCCGGGCGCGGACGGTCCGTTTGCTGCCCCTGCCGGACGTATCCCCGGCACGGGGAAAGACGGCCGCTTCCGGAGATCCGCCGGGGGCGCGGAGCCACACGACACGATCCGCGGGGTCCATCCCCCGCTTCTGACGAACTGGAGATGAAGAAGATGAGCATGGCGACGAAGATGCGGGGCGCCGCGGCGGCGGCGGCCGCGGCGGTGCTGGCGGCGGCGTGCGGCCGCGCCGAGGCGACTCCGGCGAAGGCGGCGGACGCCGCGCCCCGCGTGGTGACGGTGGTGGCGCGCGACTTCGCGTTCGAGGCGCCGGACCAGGTGCCCGCCGGGCTGGTGACGTTCCGGCTGGAGAACCGCGGCCAGGCGCTGCACCACATGCAGCTGATGCGGCTGGACGGGGGGAAGACGCTGCAGGACGTGTACGCCTCGCTGCAGGCAGGCGGCCCGCCGCCGGCGTGGCTGCACGAGGTGGGCGGCCCCAACGCCCCGGACCCGGGGGCCGACGCCAACGCCACCGTGCTGCTGCAGCCGGGCACGTACGCGCTCCTCTGCTTCGTCGACATCCCCGACCACGTGCCGCACGTGATGAAGGGGATGGCCCGGCTGCTCACCGTCACCCCCGCGCTGGCCCCGGCGGCGATGGCCGTGCCCACGGGAGACGTGACGCTGACGCTGAACGACTACTCGTTCGCGCTGTCCAGGCCGCTGACCGCGGGAACGCACACCATCCTGGTGCGCAACGGCGCCGCGCAGCCGCACGAGGTGGAGCTGATCCGCATGGCGCCGGGGAAGACGGTGAACGACCTGATGGCGTGGATGCAGAGCATGCAGGGCCCGCCCCCCGCCAGCGCCATCGGCGGCATCGCGGGGATGGAGCGCGGGCAGGTGCAGTCGTTCACTACCAGCTTCACCCCCGGCACCTACGTGATGATCTGCTTCGTCCCCGACGCGGGCGACGGCAAGCCGCACTTCATGCACGGCATGGTGCAGAGCTTCACCGTCTCCTGATCCAATCGGCAGATAGATCCGGCAGATAGAGAAACGGCGCCCCGGCGGAAGCATCCGCCGGGGCGCCGTCATTGTTTGTGCGAGCCTCGATTCGCCCGCGCTCAGGCAGGCCGGGTCCCGAGCTCGCGTGCGCGAATTGCGCCGGCGATCGCGCGGAGAACGTCGTTTACCGCCTCGGAGGTGGAGAACACCTCCGCCACGTCGGGGTCGAGCCGCACGGTGCGGAAGGCGCGGGCATAGCGCTCCGCGTACTTCCCCACTTCGGCCTCGGAGAAGTCGTACTCGGGAAGCATCCCGTCGTCGGGCTCACCGCCGCCTGGATTCTGCATACGTCCTCCATTCGCGTCCCGAATCGGATCCTGCGCGACACAGCAAAGATAATCTACGCATAGATAGAAACAGAGGAGCAGAGACTCGCTCTCCCGCTCCTCCGGTTCTCTGCGTGAACCCATCGGTTGGCGAGGCCGATCACCAGCCTTCGGGCTCGTCCTCGTCGCCGATCGGGGAGCCGGGGGGCGTCGCTACGGGCTGGCGGCGCTCGCGGGCCTCCCACGGGCGGTCCAGGAAGCGCGCGATGTCGTCGGCCAGGAGCAGCTCGTGCGCGCGCTGGTCGGCGTCGCCGCTGAAGCTGGTGCGGCGGTAGTAGTCGCGCAGGCTGCGCAGCCGCTGCGTGGCCTCGGCGCGCACCTGCGGCATGGGCGCGTCGGCGGCCAGGTCCATCAGCCGCTCCGCGAACGAGCGCTGGACCGCGCGCGCCACCTCGCGGCGATACGGGTCTTCCTCCCGGTCCGACGCGATGGACGAGGCGATGCGGTCCAGCACCTCGCGCAGCCCGGGGAGCGACGGGTCGATCGCGTGCTGCTCCACCAGCCGCGCGGCGCGCTGCGGGTCCAGCAGCAACCCGAAGGTCATGTCCGCCGCCGACGCCGCCGGCGACACGGCGTCGAACACCAGCCCGGTGTAGTGCGGAAAGAGCTCGCGGTGCGGGTCGAAGGTGAAGGGGCGCGGCGGGAGCCGGTCCAGCACGGTCTTCGGCAGCGCCAGCTCCGCCGGGCTCACGGTCGCCAGCACCGCCGCCAGCGCGCGCCGCTGGTCGGCGGCCGGGACGGGGCGCGGCGGGTCCTGCCCGTCGCCACGCATCGCGTAGCTGTACCACTGCCCGCCGATCATCTTGGTGGCCGCCTCGGCCTGGTAGCGGTGGTGGAGATAAAGAGGCACCAGCACCTCTTCCATCGTCGCCAGCGGCATCCCCGCCCGGATGGACTGCTCGCCGAACCGGGCCAGCGCCGCGCGCCGCACCCCCATCACCCGCGTCAGCTCCGCCGCCGCGTCGGTCCCGTTGTCCCACAGGTGCGTCTGGGGATGCGCGCTCCCCGCGGGCCGCGCGTCCTGGTCGGTCAGGAACGCGATCCCCCGCGCCCGCGCGTCGGCCAGGATGCGGTCCAGCGCCGCCGGCTCGTTGGTCCCCGGCGCGAAGTCGGAATACCCCCAGATGATGGCGACTTTATCCCACGCGCCGATCCCCTCGGGATACGCGTCGGAAAGGTCCACGCGCCCGTCCGCCGTCAGCCGCGCCAGCGGGTGGGGATAGTCCATCACCGAGACCCGCCCCTCCGCGCTGGCGATGTAGTTGTGGGCCAGCCCCAGCGTGTGCCCCACCTCGTGCGCGGCCAGCTGGCGCAGGCGCGCCAGCACCATCCGCTGCAGCTCCGGCGGCGTCTCGTTCCCGTTCGTGTAGGGCGACAGCAGCCCCTCGGCGATGAGCCAGTCCTGCCGGTCGCGCAGCGAGCCGAGCGACACGTGTCCCTTGATGATCTCCCCCGTGCGCGGGTCCACCACGCTCGATCCGTAGCTCCACCCGCGCGTGGCCCGGTGCACCCACTGGATCACGTTGTAGCGCACGTCCATGGGGTCCGCGCCCTCGGGGAGCATCTCCACGCGGAACGCGTTGCGGTACCCGGCCGCCTCGAACGCCTGGTTCCACCACCGCGCGCCCTCCAGCAGCGCCGTGCGGATCGGCTCGGGCGCGCCGCGGTCCACGTAGTACACGATGGGCTCCACGGGCTCGCTCATCGCCGCGGCCGGGTCGCGCTTGCGCAGGCGGTGCCGGGAGATGAAGCGCTGCTCCAGGGGCTGGCCGAGGGGAGACGAGTAGTCGGCGTACTGGATGCCGAAGAAGCCGCCGCGCGGGTCGCTGCGCCGCGGCACGTAGCCGTCCTCGGGGAGTTGCACCAGCGAGTGGCGCTCGCGGATGGTGATGGCCTCGGGCGTGGGCGTCACGTCGCGCACGTACTGGCCGGGGTTGTCGCCCGCGAAGGTGAGCGTGACCTCGATCTCGCTGTTGCGCGGAAACGCCTTAAGGTTGGGGAGATACAGAGCGCTGCGGGCGGCGTCCAGCTTGTAGTCGCCCTGCCGCGCGCGCTTCAGCGCCTGCACCACGCCGTGCGCGTCGCGCAGCGCGAAGTCGGTCGCGTCGACCAGGACGCGGCCGTCCGATTCGGCCACCGCGGTGAAGCCCCAGAGCACCGACTGCGCGAACGAGTCCTCCACGTCGCGCCGCTCGTCGGGGTTGGGGGACGAGGCGCGGAAGTTCTGGTTGGGCTGCACCATGAGGACGCGCGGCCCGCTGCGCTCGAAGCGCACGATGCGCGTGTCGCCCAGCTGGCCGCGGTCCAGCCCGACGTCGTTGGAGCCCAGCCCCGCGGGGAGCGAGACCTGGTAGATCATCTCCTGCCCCATGCGGGGGATCTCCATCCACAGCCGGCCGGCGCCCGCGTCCCAGTACAGCGGGACGAAGCCGTCCTTCTTCTCCATCCCCCGCGTCTTTTCGGCGATGGAGGGCAGGGGCTGCTGCGCGCGCGACGGCAAGGGCGCGGCGGCCAGCAGCAAGGCGCCGCAGAACGTCAGGGCCAGACGGTTCATGGGGAGATGCGGAACGAAGGGACGGACGAGGCAAGTAGCGGACGTGCTACAGCTTACCAGCGCCGCGGCGCGAAGGCAAACGGGCCGGGGATCGATGGGGTTCGGTGGTGGCGAGGGGCCGGCGAAGGGCGAATGAATTCGCGGCAACAACGGCCCGAAGCCCGCCTGCGCGGACTCCCCGCCGCACCATCCCCGCGCCTCGCCACGCATCCCGCCGCCAAGGCGATGCGGGCCACGCGACCGAGGCCGATCATCCCCCGACACCAATCCCCCATTCCGCCGACCCCGCACTCCCGCACTCCCGCACTCCCGCACTCCCGCACTCTCGCATTTTTCTTCACCGTCCCACTTCGTCCCAGATGTTTCTCTTCCGTTGCATTCGTCGCCCAGCGTAGTATCCTGTCCGATGCGGCGTGCGATCCGGGCGCCGCGCGGCACCCCCGCCTTCCACAGGAACCCACATGAAGAGACTCGTCCTGGCCCTCCCGCTGGCGGCGCTGCTCCCCGCGGCGCTCGCGGCACAGACCGCGATCAGCTACACGGAGGAAACGCTTCCCAACGGCCTGAAGGTGATCTACCACGTGGACCACTCCACCCCCGTTGCCGCGGTGGACATCTGGTACAACGTGGGCTCCAAGAACGAGGCGCCCGGCCGCACCGGCTTCGCCCACCTGTTCGAGCACATGATGTTCAAGGGCTCGCGCAACGTGGCCGACGGGCAGCACTTCGCGCTCCTGGAGGGCGCGGGCGCGCGCGCCGGCGCCGACATCAACGGCACCACGGCGTGGGACCGCACCAACTACTTCGAGCAGCTTCCCAGCAACCAGCTGGAGCTGGCGCTGTGGCTGGAGGCCGACCGCATGGGCACCCTGGCCGACGTGCTGACGCAGGAGAAGCTCGACAACCAGCGCGAGGTGGTGAAGAACGAGCGCCGGCAGAGCTACGACAACCAGCCGTACGGCACGTGGACGGAGAAGATGGAGGGCCTCGTCTTCCCCGAGGGCCACCCGTACCACCACGACGTGATCGGCAGCATGGAAGACCTGAGCGCCGCCTCGCTCGAGGACGTGCGCAACTTCTTCCGCACCTACTACGCGCCCAACAACGCGGTGCTGGTGGTGGCCGGCGACATCGACGTGACCCAGGCCAAGGCGCTGGTCCGCAAGCACTTCGCCGCCATCCCGCGGCACGACCCGCCGCCCGCGCTGCGCGACGCCACCCTTCCCGCGGTGGTGGGCCGCGAGCAGCGCGAGGTGGTGCAGGACGCCAACGCGCCGGTGCCCGCCGTGTTCATCGGCTTCCGCGTGCCCCCGCAGCGCGCCGCCAACGCCGCCGCGGTCGACCTGCTGTCGTCCATGCTGTCGGGGCGCTCGGGGCCCCTGTACGAGTCGCTGGTGCGGCGCCAGGGCGTGGCCACCAACGCCGCGGTGTTCAACTTCGACCTGCTGGAGGGCGCCGACATCCTGGTGGTGAACGCCAACGGCAAGCCCGGCGCGAACGCCGACTCGCTCGAGGCCGCCGTGAAGCGCGAGCTGGACAACGTGATGGCCGGGCTGACCCAGGAGAACCTGGACCGCGCCAGGGCGCAGGCGCGCTACCAGCTGGTGAACGGCCTGCAGCGCACCGGCGGCTTCGGCGGCCGCGCCGACATGCTGGCCGAGGGGTGGACCTACTTCCGCGACCCCAACTACGTGAACACCCGCGTGGCCGCCCTGGACCGCGTGACGCTGGCCGACGTGCGGGCCATCGCCCGCGAGCGGCTGGTGCCCAGCAACCGCGTGACCCTGGTCTACGTGCCCAACCGCGCCCCCGCCGGCGCGCAACCCCAGACCCCCGGCAGCCGATGAACCGCCTTCAGACCTTCGCTTTCGCGGCGGCCTTCGCGGCCGCCGCCACCCCGGCCGCGGCGCAGCACGGCACCACGCCGCCGCCCCCGGGCCCGCTGCGCCCCTTCCAGGTGCCGGCGCCGCAGGAGTTCACCCTGCCCAACGGGCTGCGCGTGGTGGTGGTCCGCCAGGCCGCGCTCCCCATCGTGAGCGGCCGCATCATCCTCAAGTCCGGCGCGGTGTACGAGCCGGCCGAGAAGAACGGCCTTGCCCAGCTCACCGCCACGCTGCTGCGCGAGGGCGCCGAGGGAATCACGGCCAGCGAGCTGAACACGCGCATGGAGCGCCTGGGCGCGCAGTTCCAGACCGGCGCCGGGTACGCCAGCGCGTCGGCCACGGTCACGGCGCTGAAGCCGGTGTTCGGCGAGGCGCTGGCGCTGGCGGCCCGCACGGTGATGCACCCCACCTTCCCCGAGAGCGAGTTCAACCGCGTGCGCACGCAGGCCATCGCCGGCTACGTGCAGAACCAGAGCACGGTCGAGGGGCTGGCCTTCGAGACGTTCAGCCGCGCGGTGTTCCAGCCCACGGCGGCGTACTCGCGCCCGTCGGGGGGCACGCGCGGCACGCTGGAGAAGCTCACGCTGCAGGACGTGCAGGACTGGCACCGCCGCACCTACGCGCCGTCCAACGCCATCCTCCTGCTGGTGGGCGACGTGACGGTGCCCGAGGCGCGGCAGTTCGCCACGCAGGCGCTGGGGTCGTGGAGCGGCGCCTCCGTCTCCCTTCCCGCGGTGCAGAACCTGCCGCAGGCGCCGCAGGGCACGCGCATCATCCTGGTGGACCGCCCCGGCTCGGTGCAGTCGGGAGTGTTCGCGGGGCAGGCGGCGATCGGCTACGGCGACCCGGCCTACTTCCCGTTCACCGGGCTGTCGCAGGTGCTGGGCGGCGGGTTCCGTGCCCGGATGAACAGCAACCTGCGCGAGCGCCACGGCTGGACCTACGGCGCTTTCAGCGGGCTGAACGCGCTGCAGGGAACGGGCACCTTCTTCGTGTCGTCGTCCATCCGCACCAACGCCACCGACAGCGCGGTTGCCGAGATCGTGCGCGAGTACCGCCGCATCGCCACCGAGCCGGTGCCGGCGGGCGAGCTGTCGGAAGGGCTGAGCAACCTCGTCGGCTCGTTCCCCAACACGGTGCAGACGGTGCAGGGCCTCTCGCAGCGGTACGAGACGATGCTGCTGTACGGCCTGCCGACGAACTTCTGGACCACCTACCGCGAGCGGCTCACGGCCGTCACCCCCGCCGACATCGCGCGGGTGGGGCAGCAGAAGCTCACGCCCAACGCGGTCACGGTGGTGGTGGCGGGCGACCTGTCCAAGATCGAGGCGCCGATCCGCGCGCTGAACCTGGGCACCGTGGAGGTGTGGGACGCGAGCGGCACCAAGGTCCGCTGACCGCACGCGGTTGACCGGATCGGGCGCGGAGGAGCATCTTCCCCGCGCCCGATTTGTTTGTTTCGGGGGATGAAGATAGGGAAGATCAGGAAGATGAGATGATGCCGAAGATGCCAAAAATGCGAGTGAACTCGCGGCTACAACGGCACGCAGTCCGCCTTCGCGGACTTCAACGGCAGGATTCCTCGGCGACGTGATCCTGAGTCGTCCCCGAGCTGCGCGCGTTCAGGAAGGATGAAAGGAGACTCGGCTGTGAGCGCCGATGCCGCGTAGCGAGCGGATCAGCCTCGCGCATTTTGCGAGGCTTCCCGTGGTTGTTGCTGCGACTTCAGTCGCCGGTGACCGGCCGCGCCCGGAACTCTCCAAGATCCACATCTCCGCCCCACGCATCGCCCACCCGATGATCCGTACTGTCCCGAAGCCCCGCATCCTCACCCTCACCGTGGCCGCGGCGATGGCGGCGCTTCCCGTCGGCAGCGCGTGGGGGAACATGGCCGCGCCGCCCGAGCCGCAGACGGTGCACCGCGGGTCGCCGCTCGGCGAGCCGGCGGGCGGGCTGCGCGACGTGTTCATCGAGCACGAGACGCTGCGGATGGACCTGCGCCCGCTCGCGAAAGCCAGGCCCGCCATCGTCGAAGCCGTCTACCGCGTGCGCAACGACGGCGCGGCGCGCACGCTCGACCTCGTCTTCGTCGCCAACGGCCTGGCGAAGGGCGCCACGACCGTTTCCGTCGACGGGCGCGCCGTCGCCGCCACGCCGGGGGCCGCCGCCTCGCTGCCGGCCAGCTGGCGCGCGCCCGCCACCACGCCGTCGCTCGCGGAGGTAGATACGGCGAACGCGCAGCTCCCGTACGAGCCGCGCAACGAGGGAACGCTGGCGTTCCGCGTCTCCCTTCCCGCCGGCCGCCACGAGATCCGCGTGCGCTACCCGGCCGAGGCCAGCGCCTTCCAGGACAACGACCTCACCCCCGTCTGGCAGCTGGGGTACGTGCTGGCGCCCGCGCGCGACTGGGCGGGCTTCGGCGCGCTGGACGTGCGGGTGGAGCTGCCGCGCGGGTGGAAGGCGGAGAGCAATCTCACCCTCCGCAGCGAGGGCAGCGCGCTCGCCGGCACCTTCCGCGGCGTTCCGGCGGACGCCATCGCGCTCAGCGTGCAGAAGCCGGAGCCGGCGTCGGGGGTGTGGTACCTGCTCTGGTTCGTGTTCGCCACGGCGGTGCTGGGGCTCTGCGCGTGGGCGGCGTGGCGGGTGGGCGGCTCGCTCGGGCGGCGCGGCAAGAGCAGCGCGTGGGCGCTTCCCGCGTCGGCGGGGATGACGGTGGCGTGGACCATCGCCGCGGCCATCGGCTGGTCCTTCATCCCCAATCTCGTCGAGTGGCAGGCGGGGCCGTACGTGGGCGAGTACGCCGTCCGCTCGCTCTCCTACGGCTCCACCATGCTTCTTCTCCTCCTCATCCCCCTGATGCTCCTGAGCGGCATCATCACTCTGCAGGTCGCCGCCTTCCTCGCCCGCAAGCGCACGCTCGCGCGCGACGGCCAGTCCTGAATCTCACGCGGAGACGCGGGGAGCTCGGTGCGGCGATGAGTTCTCCGCGACTCCGTGTCTCTGCGTGAGATCCAGCGATCGATTCGCGACGGAACGACGAAGGGGAGGCCCGAGCGGCCTCCCCTTCGTCTTCGTCCCGATCCGGATCGCGTCAGGGGCGCTCGCGGCGGCGCTCCTCGTCGCGGCGGCTGCGCTCCACGCGGAAGGTGCGGACCTCGTCGCGCGGCTCCCAGCGCACCGACAATTGCCGGCGCGCGCCGTCGCGCATCACGTTCAGCCGCACCTCCTGGCCGTTGCCGCGCACGAAGGCCTGGCGCAGGTCGTCCACGTCTTCCACCCGCCGCCCGTTGGCGTCGAGCACCACGTCGCCCGGCTGCAGGCCGCCGCGCGCCGCCGGCGTCCCGGATCCCACCTGCAGCACCAGCAGCCCCTGGGTGGTGTGGAAGTAGCGGCCCAGCCCTGCGTTCATCTCCGCGAACTCGGCCCCGGCGATGGAGCGCGCTCCCATGCCGACGATGAACGGGAGGCTCCCCATCCGCCCGCGCAGGCGGTCCAGCTCCGCCCCGGCGCGCGGCATCACCCGCACCAGCGAGTCGCGCCACACGCGCATCATGGTGTCCATGCGGATGACGATGCTGTCGCCCTGAAAGCGGCGCAGGTGCACGCGCAGCGAATCCATCCGCGACAGCAGGCTGTCCATGTGCACCGCCATGGTGTCCATGCGGATGACGATGCGCCGCCCGTCGGGCGGAATCACCATCACGCCGCCCGGCACGTCCACCCCGCCCGGGAAGTTCCCGGTGATGCGCCGCGGGCGCTCGCCCGCCACCACCACGCGCTCCTCCTCGCGGCCGTCGCGGCGCACGCGCAGCCGTACGGTCTCGCCGGCGGCCAGGTGCTCGCGCAGCGATTCCACCGCCTCTTCCGTCGCGGCGCGGCCGTTCAGCCGCACCACCACGTCGCCCGCGCGGATCCCGGCGCGGTCCGCGGGCGAGCCGGGGAGCACCTCCTCCACCCGCGCCACGTTGTCGTCGTCCCTGCCGAACAGAATCCCCATGTAGCCGTTGCCGCGGTCCTGCGCGCGGGCGGCGGCGGGGAGCGAGGCGGCCATCACCAGCGCCGCCAGCCAGATGCGAATCTTCACGTCAGTCGTGCTCCTGTGGGAAAAAAGTGCCTGGTGCCTAGTTCCAAGTGCCTAGTGCTGAGTGCTGAGTGCTGAGACGAAATCTCCATCCGAGCTGAGTTACCTGGCACTGGGCACTAGGCACTTGGCACTTTTTTCTAGAACCAGTCCTTGTCGCCGGCCGCCATCTCGCGGCGGAGCGCGTCGCGCTCGCGCAGGGCGGCCATGTGGTACCCGTTGATGACCGGGTCGTCGGGCGCGCGCTCCAGCGCCTGGCGCGTGGTGGACAGCATCCGCTCCAGCGCCGCCATCCGCGTGTCCGCGTCCGCGCCGGACTGCGGGTCGGCGATGGCCGCGTAGCGCTGCAGCGCGGTCAGGTACGCGGCCTCGGCCTGCGCCAGCTCGCGCGCCGCGCGCCGCACCTCGGGGCTCACCGGCCGCCGCGCCGCCGGCGGCGCGGCGGCGTTGGACGCCAGCCGCGCGCCGTTTCCCGCTCCCGCGTCCGGCTCCGCCGCGAACGGTGCCTCCGGCGCCGGGGTGGAGGGAAGCGACGCCAGCGCCCCGTCTCCCCCGGCGGCGGTGGGATGGACGGTGACCGGCAGCCCGCGCACCGTCTCCGGCCCCGCGGCGACCTGCGCCGTCCGCCCGCGCAGCGCCATTCCCGCGGCGCCGCCCAGGACGAAGAGTGCCAGCGCCGCGGCCGCGCGCAGCACCTGCGGCCGGCGCCAGAACGGGATCTCCGCCCGCCGCGGGATGTCGGCGATCAGCCCCTCGCCGCGCAGCGCCGCCTCGAGCGCCGTCCACGCGCCGGCGGGCGGCTCGGGGTCGGCCAGCGAGCCCAGCGCCGCCGTCTGGCCGCGCATCTCCGCCAGCTCGCGGCGGCACGCCAGGCACGTGCCCAGGTGGATCGCCTCGTCGGCCAGCGGCGGCTCGTCCACCAGGCGGGCCAGCGCCTCCAGCGTCAGGTGTTGCATGCCTGCACCTCCTCCATCCGTTCGGGCACGGGGCTCAGCATGGCCCGCATCTTCGCGCGCGCCTTGAAGAGCTGGCTCTTGCAGGTGCCCGCGTTGATCCCCAGCATCTCCCCGATCTCCTCGTGCGTGTAGCCTTCCACGTCGTGCAGCACCAGCACGCGGCGCATTCCCTCGGGAAGGCGTTCCATCGCCCGCTCCAGCTTCATCTTCAGCAGCGGGTCGCCCGCGCCGCCGCGCCCCTCGTGCGAGTCGTCGATCAGCGTCTCGCGCCCCGCCTTGCGCTCGCGGCTGCGGCGGCCGTGCAGCGCGCTGTTCACCGCCACCCGGTGCAGCCAGGTGGAGAACTGGCTGTCGCCGCGGAAGGCGGGAAGCGCGCGGATCACGCGCACCCACGCCTCCTGGGCCCAGTCCTCGGCCAGGGCGTCGTCGCCGGCCAGGCGCCGCACCACGGCGAACACGCGGCGCGCGTGTCGCTGGTACAGCGTCCGGATGGCGCCGCCGTCCCCCTGGCGGGCGAGTTGAACGAGCTCGTTGTCCTCCATGCGGCTCCGCGCGCGGTGTCCGGTAGATGGATGCCGCGCGGTGGCAGAGGGTTGCCCGAGAGGAAGTGCGAACGTGCGAAAGTGCGAAAGTGCGAAAGTGAGGGGCCTTCGCTCGAGCCCACGCCCTCCGAGCCGGAACCGAGTTCCGACTCGAACAGCCTCGCGCGGTTTGCGAGGCTTCCCGTAGTTGTTGCTGCGACTTCAGTCGCCGGTGAGGGGATCGGGCGAAACGACGAATCCCATCTCCATCCCGAAGATGCAATATAATGGGGATGAAGATCTTTATCCCCATTCCCCCAACGTTTTGCGTGGTCCGGTGGTATAACGGTCAGCGGCGCCGCGGAGGGGGATGGGTCGACTGCGGCGCGATGGAGATGGAAGACGACGAGCGGTGATTCGTGAGATGAGAACCCACCCGATTCTCCTCGGCCTGTGCGCGCTGCTGCTGGCGTCCGCGCCGGGGATGGCGCAGGCGGCGGAGCAGCAGCCCGGGGCCGAGCTGCTGGACCGCAACGACCAGCGCCCGTTCGACGCGCTGATGCAGGTACGCGGCGATCTGCAGCTCAGCGACGCGCAGGTGGCGCGGCTGCAGGGGATCGCCACGCGGCTGGAGGCCACGAATCGCCCGCTCCGCGAGGAATTGATGCGGCGCTGGCAGGTGTACCGCGAGCAGCGCCGCGCCGCGCTCCTGCGCATGACGCCGGAGCAGCGGCAGGCCGAGCTCGCCCGCGTCCGCGCGCAGGGCCGCCCGCCGGTGCCCGACGAGCTGCGTCCGCTGGTGCAGCGCATCCGCGGCAACGTGGCCGGGGCCATGCGCGAGGCGCGCACGGTGCTCACGCCGGGGCAGAAGGCGCGCGCCCGCGAGCTGCTGCGCGAGCGGCGGCAGGGGCGCCTGCAGGGCGGGCGCGGGGGGCGGATGGGCGGCGGAATGCGCGGGCGCGGCAGGGTGCGCGCGGGCCTGCCTTGAGCACCGCGGGCGCGCCGCTGCGCGTGGAAGCACCCAGCCGCCCGCCGCCGCAGGCCGCGCCGGACGACGAGCCCGCGCTGGTCGAGCGCGTCCGCGCCGGCGACGCGGCGGCGTTCGAGACCCTCGTCACCCGCTACATGCGCCGCGCGTTCGCCGTCGCCTACCGGCTGATGGGACAGAAGGAAGACGCGGAAGACCTGGTGCAGGAGACGTACATGGCGGTCCTGCAGCGGATCGGCACCTTCGAGCCCGGCCGCCCGTTCGCGCCCTGGTTCTTCCGCATCCTGGTGAACCGCGGGCTGAACGCCCGCAAGGCACGCTCGCTCCGCGCGGTCGACCAGATCCCCGACGGCACCGCCGCGCATGGCCCCACCCCCGAGCGCGAGGCCGAGCGCACCGAGCTGCGCGAGCGGCTGCGGCGCGCGATGGACGCGCTTCCCGAGCGGCAGCGCGTGATCGTGGAGCTGTTCGAGCTGGAAGGCTTTGGCGGACCCGAGATCGCGGAGATCCTGGAGATCAGCGACGGGACCGTGCGCTGGCACCTGCACGAGGCGCGCAAGACGCTGAAGAAGGCGCTGGCGCCGTACGAAAGGAGTTCATGATGGAGACCTTCACGCACGACCCCGACCGGGACCCGGTCCTCTCCGCCGCGCTTCGCGACGCGTACGGCGAGGTCCCCGAGCCTGACTTCGGCCGCATGCGCGGCGCGCTGATGGCGCGGGCCGAGCTTCCGCTGGCGCGGCTGCGCCGCGAGCAGCGCGTCCAGCCGGCGCGCCGCCGCTTCCGCGCGCTGGTGCCGCTCGCGGCCGCCGCGGGCGTGGCCGGCACCGCGCTGGCGCTCACCTTTCACCAGCCCGCCGCCCCGCGCCGCGACCGCGAGGTCTCCGCCGCCGACCGCGCGCAGGTGGAGCAGATCCTGAACGAGTCGCTCCCCTCCCCCGGCGAGATGCTCGCCGGCCAGGGCGCCGGCGACGACCTTCTCGACGCCGCCATCGGCTCGTAGCCGCGCGCGAGATGGATGCGACCAGAGCCCCCGCAGGTCCAAGCGACCGGCGGGGGCCTGTCCGTTTCGGAGCTACAGGGCGAAGAGGCTGCGCAGAGCGTCGTCGATCTCCGTCATTATCGTCTCACTGACCACAAGCTCGGTCCACGCATTGATCTCGTGTTTATGAAACGCGGTCTGGATCAGCCGAGTCGCAATGAGCGCGGTGGTCCATTCCGCTCCGAGAAGCGCAACCGCCGGATCCGCCACCCGGACGTCAAGCGCATCATGCTCGAACTCGTCTTCGTTTAATAGCGGGATCAGCAGCTGATAACGCCGGCGCCGGGAATATCGTGGTTCCGTGACCACGACGCCGTACAAGAACCCGGCTTCTTCGGCCACCCCATCCGTCACCCGCACCACACGGCCGCGCCAGCTCCCGGCCGCGGCGCCACTTCCGTCGCAGGTTCCGGTTCTCAGACCCAAGGCGTCGGCAAGCGCCGATCTGACCTCCGCCATTTCGTCGATCAGCCGCCCGACCATCCGGTCCATGTCCTCGGAGACGGCGCTGATCAATCGGCAGGGGTAGACGAAGGTCGGCCGGTTGAAGCCGGTGAGTCCGGCCGCGCCGTACCGCGTCCGCGCGGGATCGATCCGCACGTGGGCTCCGCCACGGCGGGCGTCGGTCGCTTGCGTGCTCGCATACGCAAGAGTGGCCTCGTCGCCTGCTTCGCGGCACGGAGTGAGCAGGACATGCCGTCGTCCTTTGGTATCTCCCTCGTCGCGAGCTTCGCGGGGGAGATACCACACCTCGCCAGGATAGCGCATCGGAAGATATGAAAAAGGCCGGGATCGATAAGTCGACCCCGGCAAGATAACACAGGTAGATCACTTTGTCTACTTCTTCTTCCTTCTCCGCGCAAGCTGCTGCCGCAGGGAGCGAAAGCCCGCCGCGCGGGCTTCCAGGAAACCCGGATGGTCCGGCGGCGGATCGTCATCGTCCTCGTCGTCCTCTGGAGGCGGCGGGAGATCCACCACGTTGGCCAGATGCTTCAACTGCCGCTCATCCATAGGATAGCCTGGGCGCTGGGTGTCACCGCCCTGAATACATAACAGCAATCCGCACCCAGTCAACCGGAGAATCGGCATCCAACTCCAAACGTTCCAAGTGGATCTTGTTGCACTTCATGTGGGTAGACGCGAGGTGCAACGGCGGCCGGGCAGGGCGGCACCGGGCTCGCGGCCGCCGGTGGAGCGGTGCCGCATCAAACACTACAGCAGGAGATGACGCAGGGATGAAGAACACCACGTTCGCACTGGCCGCGCTGGCGGCCTTCGCCGCGGCGCCCGCGCTGCACGCGCAGTCCGGGTTCGCGCTCAAGGGGAGCTACGTCTTCAACTCGTCCAACGTGCAGGACGCACGCTCGTCGGGGTTCAACGACGTGCCCTCGCCCGACGGGTTCAGCGTCGGCGCGGAGTACGTGCTGCCGATGGGCATCGGCGTGGGCGTCAGCGCGTACACCGAGGGCAAGGCCACCGACGTGAACGCGCAGACCACCGCCTTCTCGGTCATCGGCGAGGCCAACTACTTCTTCCGCATCCCGGTGATCCCCGTGCGGCCGTACGTGGGCGTGCACGCGGGGCTCGGGCGCTACACCATCGAGGACGTGCGCAGCGGCGCGACGTCTCCGAAGATCGAGGACAGCCGCACGCAGCTGGGCTACCAGGCCGGCCTGCGCCTGCAGCTCACGCCGATGATCGGCGTGGACGGACAGTACCGCCACGTCAGCGATTCGTCGTCCGAGAGCCAGAGCCCGGACCTGGAGCGCAACCAGTTCATGCTCGGCATCACCCTCTTCTGATCGCCCGGGCAGTCCAGCGAACGAGCCTGCCTCCGCAACCCCGCGGGGGCGGGCTCGTCCGTTTGTCTGGCGCGGAGATGCGGCGGGGACGTAGACTGGCGCGGTCCCGAGGTTCCCCTCCCCCCGCGTCCAAGTCCCCGTGCGCACACACCTCCTCGTCCTGGCCGCCGCGCTGGCCGCCGCCGCGCCGCTCCACGCGCAGACCGATTCCGCAGAAGCCGCCGGACCCATCCAGGACAACAGCTTTCTCGTCGAAGAGGCGTACAACCAGGAGCGCGGCGTGGTGCAGCACATCAGCAACTTCGTGCGCGACCGCGGCGGCGCGTGGATGTACACGTTCACGCAGGAGTGGCCGCTCGGGGGGATCAGGCATCAGCTCAGCTACACCCTCCCGCTCGCCCACACGCCGGGCGAGACGGGCATCGGCGACATCGCGGTCAACTATCGCTACCAGCTTGTGGGAGATGGAGATGCGGCGCTCGCCATCTCCCCGCGCCTCACCGCCATCCTTCCCACGGGCGATGCGGACCGGGGATTCGGCAGCGGCGGAGCCGGCATCCAGGGCGCGGTCCCGCTGAGCTGGGTGGTGGTGAAGGACCGCCTCGTCGCCCACTCCAACGCCGGGGTCACGTGGACGCCGCGGGCGCGGGACGCGGCCGGGAACCGCGCCGCCACGACCTCGGTCTCGCTCGCGCAGAGCGCCGTCTGGCTGGTGCGGCCGATGTTCAACCTCTTCGTCGAAGGGGTGTGGACGCGCGACGAGTCGGTAGCCGGGCCGGGGAGCACCGATTCGGGCAACAGCGCCACGATCTCGCCCGGCGTGCGCTTCGGGTGGAACCTGCCGCACGGGCTGCAGGTCGTCCCCGGCGTCGCCGTCCCCATCGGCATCGGTCCCAGCGCGGGCGAGCGCTCGCTCTTTCTCTACCTCAGCTTCGAGCACCCCTTCACGAACCGCAGGTAGCGGCCGCGCGGTTGTGCTTACGCACTGCCCCCCCCCGACGTCATCTTGAGGCGGGCCACACCGCAACTCGCATCAGCACAACACCTTGCAGGCCGAAGGATCTGTGGGTGCGGCAGCACGTGAGTGGGTCGGATGCACCAATCCTTCTCCCGGATCTCGCATGAGGGCTCCGCGAGCGCGGCGAGCCGCAAGAGAATCGCCCCCGCGCCTGAGCCAGGCGCGGGGGCGATTGCATCCTACGATCGACGCGTTCCCGCAACGGACGTGCGGTGTTAGCGGCGGGCGTAAATCTGACACTTTCGGCGGGCGAAAATCTGACAGTCGGCATCGCACTCGTGGCGGTCTGCGCGTGAGGTGAGCGCGCGGGCGGCCGATCCCACAGGTTGGCTCCTCCACCCCAAGCGGAGGA